>NZ_VEKZ01000012.1:0-75832 GCF_007681465.1 Siminovitchia fortis | reverse complement strand
CGCAATGAGATAAAGGAAACACGGCGAGGTACGAGCCGATGTTGACTTATCGTAGTGGAGGAGGGCGAAGTTTGCCAGTCGCTGGGCGCTGAAGCTGGACAAAGAAAAGCTTCTTTTGAAAAAATTTTTCATATTAGGCTATACTTTACTTTTGCTCTAAAATTAAAAGCGATCTTCATGACCGCTTCTTTCAGTCTGCATAATATGAAAAGCCTATGGCCCCTTGGCCGGTATGAGTGCTGATAACCGGGCTTGTCCAAAGTATCTCAACAGAGTGGAAATCTGTCTGTTTCTCAATCTGCTCTTTCAATTTTGCCGCAAAATCCAGCCCATTTGCATGTGCAATGCTTGCATATTTGATTGTTTTCCCTTTCACATCATCCATAAACTGTTTCATAATATATTTTACTGCCTGTGAATGGCTCCGAACTTTGGCGACCGGGGAATATTCTCCGTTTTCAAGTATCGCAATTGGTTTGATATTCAAGAAGGAACCGATCAATGCTGTACCCTTTCCAATCCGCCCTCCTTTTACAAGGTTTTCCAATGTGTCTACTACTACAAACAAATTGGTGTTTTTTCTTATTTCGTTCATTTTTTCAAAAATTTCGTCTGCAGCAAAGCCTTCTTTCGCCATTTTTGCCGCTTCCCTTACTTGAAAGCCCAATGCTTTGGAAATAAACAATGAATCTACAACATTTACTTTTCCTGCAGCCATGGCTGCTGCGGCCTTTGCTGATTCTGCCGTTCCACTCAGTTTCCCCGCCAGGTGAATGGATATCACTTCGCTTCCATCCTCTGTCAGTTGATTATAAAGATTAAGCAATTCTCCTATTGCCGGCTGGGAGCTTTTTGGAAAGTCCTTTGATCCCTGCATTTTTTTAATGAACTCTTCAGGAGCAATATCAACCCCATCTAAAAAAGACTCCTCCCCGATGGATATAGTAAGGGGGATAACTCGGATATTCAATTCACTCGCTTCTTCCACCGTCAGATCACTGCTTGAATCCGTCACTATTTTTATCATTTGCATGCTGCACATCCTCAGAGCTTATATTTTGTTTGCGGGCTCACGTATGAAAAAAGCGAACACACCGGTTCGCTTTTTTAATCCCGTTCGTATATTTGGAACTCATAATCATATGGATTTTTGTCATCCTTCGGACCTTTTACAGCTGATATTAAACGCCACTTTTCCCAATCCATTTTTGGGAAATAGGTATCGCCTTCAAATGCAGCCCTGATTTTTGTTACATACAGCCGGTCGGCGACATCCAGAAAAAGCTTGAATATTTCCGATCCGCCGGTAATAAACACTTCTGATCCGTTTTCTTCAATCCATTCAAGAAGTTTTTCTTTCGAATGAAAAACAAGGCAGCCTTCAGCCCGGTATTCTTCATCCCTTGTCAAGATGATATTCGTGCGTTCCGGCAATGGCCGGCCGATGGACTCATAAGTTTTTCTTCCCATCACAATCGGATGGCCCATTGTTGTTTTTTTAAAATATTTCAAATCGGCCGGCAGCCGCCATGGAAGTTCATTGTTATTCCCGATCAGCCCATTTTCATCCTGAGCCCATAAAAAAGAAATCATACACTCACTTCTCCTCTAATATGCGGTTGCGCATTGTAATCTTCCAATGAAAAATCTTCATAAGTAAAAGCGAACAAATCTTTCACATCCGGATTGATTTTCATCTTTGGAAGCGGCCCCGGCTTTCTTGTCAACTGAAGTTTTACCTGCTCAACATGATTTTTATATATGTGGGCATCTCCCAATGTGTGGACGAACTCTCCTGGCTTAAGGCCCGTAACTTGCGCCATCATCATGGTCAATAATGCATACGAAGCTATGTTAAATGGGACGCCCAGAAAAATATCGGCTGAACGCTGATAAAGCTGGCAGGAAAGTTTTCCGTCGGAAACATAGAACTGAAACAGACAATGGCATGGCGGCAGCGCCATCTTATCGATGTCCCCCACATTCCAGGCGTTGACAATCATCCGCCGGGAATCCGGGTTTGTTCTAAGCTGATGCAGAACCTCTTTGATCTGATCCACTGTTTTCCCGTCAGCCGCCTGCCATGACCGCCATTGTTTTCCGTAAACAGGGCCTAGATCTCCGTTCTCGTCAGCCCACTCATTCCAAATTCTGACTCCATGATCCTGAAGATACTTCACATTCGTATCACCGGCCAAAAACCAAAGAAGCTCATAAATAATTGATTTCACATGCAGTTTTTTTGTAGTCAAAAGCGGAAACCCTTCCTGCAGATCAAATCTCATTTGATATCCGAAAGTGCTGATCGTACCGGTACCGGTCCGATCTTCCTTTACTGTTCCGCTTTCAAGCACATGGCTGCATAATTTCAGATACTGTTCCATAAAAGACACCCTCGCTTTATTGTAGGCTGTTTAAAAAAGTATACATTTTCGGAGCTTTCACTTTCAATTGTTCCCGTGTATGTTCGGAGTAAAAGTAATAGGCAAAACATTCGGCGAAATACTCTTCCTTGTAATCGAGAAAATAATCCCGTTTCGGAAATAGTGAGCTTGCCTCCTGTTTCCATACCTCTGTCAATTCCTTATCCGTTTTGTCATCATTATAGGAGAATCGCTGCAGGGAATGGGCCAGCTCATGATATTCAAGATTTACTGAACCGTGGCCTTTCCCTTTTTCACTTGATCCGATTTTGACAAAGACATACTGTGAGCCGCCAGCACCCGGCAAATCATCCCATAACACAGTTTCAGGGTAACCTCTGGGCACCTTCCCTTTCAGATGCTCTACGTAAGGCTGATCCGTCAATTTCCCTTCGAAAAGAATTATTTTTATTCCATTCTTTTTTATATCTGACAAGATTGATTTCGGCAGAAGATCCAGCCTCTTGATGATGTTGGCCGCTTCCTCACCGTCAAACTCTTTTTCCGGCAATATGACTGCGTCTTTCAGCAGATTGCCAGACTTTAAGGTTAACATGCTATAAAGTTCGCTTTCTCCAAGCGGCACCCCAATATTTGTTGCCTTGGAAAAGTCGGAAATAAAAAATAGGACAGGGAAAATAAGAAGGATTAATAATATTTTGCGCATTCTGGGCTGCCTCTTCTCTTCTTATGTTTTTTGAGGATAAAATAAATTATATCATATTTATTGAGAGATTTAGAGATTCCCAGAAGAAGATTTCATGGCATCGACGGCTTTAAAGTAAGAATAAACATGAATTTATTGCATTTAAAGGAACTTTTTCCATTATCAATGGTAAAAGTTTTAAGTTGAGGTATAATATGAGTATTCGTTTGGAATAAGGAGGGTTAATAGATGACATCTGTGCTTATTACAATTGGACTCATTGCTTTGCTTGGCTATTTTGTTTATTTGACGATTGCGGATTAAGAGCTTTGGGCACATGAGCAGCCCAAAGCTCTCTATCCTTTTATTTACAGTTTTTTTCAAAAGCTCCCTTTAAGCTGGCGATGATATTCTCCACTTCACTGTCCTCAATATCTTCCCTCGGAATGAAATGTACAACTTCCTTTCCTTGCATCAGTGCAATGGAAGGCGATGATGGTTCATAGCCGGAAAAATACTCACGCATTTTCGCGGTTGCTTCCCTCTCCTGCCCGGCAAAAACCGTTACGAGATGGTCAGGCTTGACAGTGCTTTCTTCAATTGCTCTGATGGCTGCAGGTCTTGCAAGCCCAGCGGCACAGCCGCAGACCGAGTTGACGACAACAAGCGTAGTCCCCGTTACATGATTCATAAACTCCTCAACTTCTTCAGGGGTCAAAAGCTCTTTGAAGTTTGCCTGCACAAGTTCTTCTCTCATTGGCTTGACCACTTGTTTCATATATTCCTCGTATGCCATCGACATATTGATTCCTCCATTTCCATTACTTCGTCGGTTGTTTCCTTGCTTCAGTCATTTGCTTCCAAACGGAGCCTTTTGCTTCTTCTCCGCCCTCAATGCGCTCGATAGCCATTTTTATTTGAAGCCGGACTTCAAATTCCGGATCGTTCTCCGCCGCTTTAAGGGCTGGCAAAACCCGTTCATCTCCCACTTCATACAGGAACATGGCAGCGCGCCAACGTACAATTCTGCTTTTATCTTTCAGTGCCTGGCTCATTTCTTCCATGGCTTCAGAAAATCCGAGATCTGAAAGACAGTCACCAGCTGTTCTTCTTACAGTGACCGTTTTATCATGCAAACCTTCATATAGAAGAGGAAGAACTCTCTTATCTTCTATCATTCCAAGATAAACGACAGCCAGTCTCCGTATGGATGACTTTTCATCGTGCAGGGCTTTTTCAAGCACCGGAAGATCTTCAAGACCGGGCGTATCCATTTGCTCCAAAAGCTGATATCTTTTTCTCCAATCAGGCTCATCGAGCATTTCCGGGGTGAGCTTGATCAATTTTCTTGTTTGAACTGACTGCCGGGCATCAGGTTTGTTGGCATCTTCGATGATCTGTTTCAATCTTTCGTCGGGATACGCAGCCCCCAGCTCTTCAATCACCTGTTGTCCAATCGCATCGAGGTCACCATATCTGACTCCCATATCCTTCCATTTTCGCAAAAGGACATAATTATCACCTTCTGATTGTACCGCTGACATGGCATCTGTAAACCGCTTCGGCAGTCCGAACCTTTTTTCTTCCGTTCCGGTTGACAGTTTAACTTGCAGCGGGATGCCTTTAAACATTTGAACCTGGACCCCTACTTCACCAAAATGTTCGTCCGGCTTGATCATTTCCTCATTCGAAGGATCTGTATTTTCACCAAACACTTCCCTGACTTTTGGTAAAATTTCTTCCCAATGGAACTTTCCATTTCTTTCCACAGCCAAAAAGTCGGCTACATGGTAGACTCCTTTTACTCCATCTATTTCAAGAATCTGTTTTATATAAGGCGGGGCTGATTCCATATGTTCCTTTTTATAATTGTTGCTGACACCCGCTTCAAGTTCCTCGCTTAAAATGACCTTCATCGTATTTGGACTCGGTGTCGGTTCAATTGTTTTTATTTTCATGACAATCCACCTTTCCCGAAAATGTTTAAAACCCCTGTGAATAATTGTACCACAGTCATCATCCTATCCACTAACAGCAAGATCTTAAACAGGAACAAAGGCGCAAAGAGTCGGTTTGCGCCTTTTTGTTCCTGTTTAGGAAATTATAAAATGCTCTAAGTTGTTAGTGACTTATTTGTCACTTAATGCTGCGTCCGGCTCCGACGGACAGGAAGTCCTAGTGCCGCCGGCGCCACAGGACGTGGCGCTTTAAGGCGGCCAGCGCCTATCGACTAGCAGACTTCACGCCTGGTGTGCTCCTGCGGCGTAGCTTATTCGAAGATGTTTGGCTCACCTCGTCGCAAAGCTGCACGACGCCAACTCAAGGAAGCATCACACGAAGCCATCTCAAGTAGTAGCTTTCCTACGATAAGTCAACATCGCTCCGCTGCGCTGCGCGTGTTTCCTTTATCTCGTCAGAAGCGCTCCAGTCTGTACGTCGATAAACAGGCGCTTCCGCCTTTGTTCTTAAAATAACCCGATTGCCCGGCCTCGTTCGTCCACATCCATATGATTGGCTGCCGGCTCTTTTGGAAGCCCCGGCATTGTCATCATTTCCCCGGTTAACGCGACAATGAAGCCGGCGCCCAGTTTGGGTTTCAGTTCCCTGACATGAATGATGAAATCCTCAGGGCGTCCGAGTTTGGAAGGGTCGTCTGAAAGGGAGTATTGTGTTTTCGCCATACAGACAGGCAAACTTCCCCATCCCTGCTCTTCAAATTCCTTCAATTGCTTTAACGCCGCAACTGAAAACTCTACGTCCTTGCCTCCATATACTTGTTGAACAATCGTCCTAATTTTTTCCTCAAGAGAATCCGATAGATCGTATAAATAATTGAATTGGCGCTTATCCGATTCTATTACGTGCAACACTTTTTCAGCAAGACTTATACCGCCTGCTCCGCCTTTTTCCCAAACCTCTGTCAATGCAACAGGGATAGAATGTTTATCGCACCATTTTTCAAGAAGCGACACCTCGGACTCCGTATCTGCAGAAAATTTATTGATCGCCACAACAAATGGCAGGCCGAATGCTGCAATCGTTTCCGTATGTTTCTTTAAATTCTCCAAACCCTTTTCAAGAGCCATAATATTTTCATGGGTCAGCTCATTCTTCGGAACCCCTCCATGCATCTTTAAGGCCCTGATTGTTGCCACAATAACAACGGCATCCGGCTGCAAACCTGCATTTCTGGATTTGATATGGAGGAATTTTTCTGCCCCAAGATCTGCTCCAAAACCAGCTTCCGTTACTACAAAATCACCCATTTTCGCTGCCGTTTTCGTCGCCATGATGCTGTTGCACCCGTGGGCGATATTGGCAAATGGCCCTCCATGAATGATAGCGGGGGTATGCTCGATTGTCTGGACGAGATTCGGCTTGAGTGCATCTTTTAATAATAGGGCAAGAGCTCCTTGAACCCCGAGATCTTTCACTGTGACAGGCTTCTTGTCTAAATCATATGCAATGACCATGCGCGAAAGTCTCCGCTTTAAATCCTCCAAATCTGTTGACAGGCACAGCACAGCCATGATTTCCGAAGCGACCGTTATATCAAAGCCGTCCTCGCGCGGAATACCCTGGGCTGGCCCCCCAAGTCCGACGACCACCTCACGCAAAGCACGGTCATTTAAATCAACTGCCCGTTTCCAAACGACTCTGCGCTGGTCGATTCTCAGTTTGTTCCCCTGCTGCATATGGTTGTCCAGCAATGCAGCAAGTGCGTTATTTGCTGTGGTGATGGCATGCAAATCTCCGGTGAAATGCAAATTGATATCCTCCATCGGCAGGACCTGTGCACGTCCGCCCCCTGTCGCTCCCCCTTTAATCCCCATTGTTGGGCCGAGAGAGGGTTCTCTGAGGGCAATCACCGTCTTTTTTCCAAGCTTTGATAAAGCATCGCCGAGTCCGACGGTCACCGTGGACTTGCCTTCGCCTGCCGGTGTCGGATTGATGGATGTGACAAGGATAAGCTTTCCATCTTTGTTTTTTTGAAGTTCCTTAATCTTTTCATAGGAAATCTTTGCTTTGTATTTCCCGTAATATTCAATGTCATCTTCATACAGGCCTATCTTTTCGGCAACTTGTTGAATTGGCAATACCTCGGCGTTTTGTGCGATTTCGATATCACTCATTGGCTGTTTTCCGCTCACATGCATACCTCCCGATTTTTTAAATCAATTGTACCATATAGCACCATCTTTTCCTTTTATTATCCTTATTCACGCAAAAAAAGCGCCTTAATATCTAATATCAAGGCGCTTTTTTTGGAATTTATTGACTTGCTGTTTCTTCCTCGTTTTTTTCTTGAATAAGCTTCAGTTCCGTGATCCTGTCCGGGTATTCTTCGAAATACTGTACGAGGTCACCGATGCGGTCAATGGAATTCCAGCTCAAGTGATGTTCAATCCCTTCCACATCAGCGTATATATTATCTTCATCCACCCCGATAATCATAAGAAACCTTTCAAGCAGGTCATGACGGTCAACAAGCCGTTTGCCGATTTTTTTCCCTTTGGCGGTTAAAACCAGCCCTCTGTATCGTTCATAGTGAAGGTAGCTTTCCCGATCAAGTTTTTGAACCATTTTCGTAACCGAGGAGGGATGGACTTCGAGAGCTTCCGCTATATCTGAAACCCTTGCATATCCTTTGTTGCTGATCAGTAAATAAATCTGTTCAATATAATCCTCCATGCTTGGGGTCGGCATCTTTATCCCTCCTCTTTCCCGTAATAAGCAAATAAAAGTGTACTATAAGAAAGGAGTTTTAACAAGTGATGTATGTACTTCGGCTTACCGTTATTACAATTTTCGAATAAATCACGTTAATTTTAAGCGTTTTCTTGACTCTTTATTTTACCTGGTGTATAGTTGACTTATCATTTAAGCAAAATATAGGGAATCTACAGATTTTTCAGTTGTTTTGCTTTATGATAATATTTTTTATTGGCATTCGTTGCCGAAGATTTTAGGAGGATTAAGTGCATGCAAAACGGAAAAGTAAAATGGTTTAACAATGAAAAAGGTTATGGATTCATCGAGGTTGAAGGTGGGGACGACGTTTTCGTACATTTTACCGCAATCCAAGGAGAAGGCTTTAAAACACTGGAAGAAGGCGAAGAAGTTTCTTTCGAGATTGTTGAAGGAAATCGCGGGCCTCAAGCTGCTAACGTAAATAAAGTTTCTTCTATATAAAAAAATCCAAAGGCTGACAAATTTTTGTCAGCCTTTTATTGTTAACAATAAATCGCCTTTCTTTCGAAGGCTTTCACCAACCGTACATTGCTTAATGCAAAAGTGGTGAGCGTGCGTTTTGCTATATTCTTTCCTGAAGTGTTTCTTTAAAAAACATTCTTCACAATATTCCTTTAATAGACCATTAATTTCTTTCATCACTTCTGAACGGTTCATGTGACCAACCTTCCCTTGACACTGATTCTTTTTATTCTTGCGTTTCGAGCTTCAGATGACTGTCAATCATCTGATTTCGAAGGGCCTGGCCGGCCAGTTTATGGGCTTCTTTATTTTCATTTCTGGCGATGATTTGAAATGACGGCTTTAGACCCATGGCTTTTATTTTTTCTTCAATCCTGTCCAGCCACAGATTCAGCGTTTCATCAAAACAGGGCCATTCTCCGGACAGCTGTTTAAGCACTCCCTGTGCATCCCCCATGATTACGCAAGGGGAATGCTTCACACCGAGTTGCTGAAGTACCTCCAAAGCATTGTACAATGCTGCATATTCCGCCTCATTGCTGCTCAACAGCTCGAGTAATTTCGCGTTATATCTTATGCGGAATTTCTCTTTGCCTTTATCATAATAAATCACAATGCCAATTCCGGATTCCGCGTTTTCCCGGTCGTATCCCCCGTCAAAATAGATGGTCGGATTGCGCGGCTCATCTTCTGTCTTTTCCATCAGTTTATGAAATTCCTTTAATGTCCATTCCCTTCCCATTTCATCCATTACGGTTATATCTTTAATCCTGCCTGTCTTCAGCATATCGTTGACCAATGGCGTGATCCCCTTATCCTCAAACCATTCCGACTCCAATTGGAGCCGTTTTGTGCCGGGGCCCTTATAATAAAATTTCAGCTTTACATCCATTTAACTGATCCCTCAATGTGATTTTGTTGGTTCAAACATTCCTGTCAGATATAATTTAAGTGATCTTCTTTAAATATGATATTTCCCCAGTTGGACAGAAATAACCGAAAGGAGATGCTGTTAAATTGATTGAAGTATACATTGATGGCGCCAGCGCAGGGAATCCGGGCCCGAGCGGCATCGGCATTTTTATAAAGAATAATGGACAAGTTGAATCTCATTCGATTCCGCTTGGACAGTTGACCAATCATGAAGCCGAGTTTATGGCTCTGATCAGGGCACTGGAAATTTGCCGGGATCGTTCCTGTTCGATTATTTCAGTGAGGTCTGATTCCGCCCTTGTAGTTGATGCCGTCGAAAATACATTCGTGCGAAATAAAAAGTATGCGCCGCTTCTGGACACAGCCCTTCAGCTTGCAAGGTCTTTCGAACTTTTTTTCATTAAATGGATCCCGTCAAAGGAAAACAAAAAAGCGGATGAACTTGCAAGGAAAGCCATCCGGATGAACCGTTAAGAAAGATAATCGATTCATATTTCAGGTCAGCGGGACAATTCCCATTCCGCAAACGGATCTTCCGCCACTTCTTGTTTTAACTGATAAAGCTGGCGGCGTATAGTGTTCATTTCGTGTTCTTGAACGATTTCAAAGGCCGTATGGGGAACGCCTGGCCAATTCGCTTCCTCAAGATCGATTGTGACCGGGACATTACAATGTATTTTGGCCAATTCCCGAGACATATGCATCATCTCTTTGTCCTGTTCTATCTTGTTTCGCTGCGATGGCGTCAAAGCAGATAAATTCTCAAGCAATGACTCAATATTTCCGTGCTCCTGTATAAGCTTCATAGCTGTTTTTTCACCGATTCCCTTTACCCCCGGATAGCCGTCACTGGCATCGCCCATCAAAGCTTTCACATCTACAAGCTGTTTGGGCTCCATTTGAAACTTTTCGGTAAACGAGAGTTTGGTATATTTGGCATAATGGCCGATTCCTTTTTGCATAATCCATACATGCACCTGATCATCCAAAATTTGAAGCAGATCGCGGTCACCTGTCAAAACGGTGACATGGATATCTTTTTTGATTTGTTCGCAAATCGTTCCAATGCAATCATCCGCTTCATAACCGGGAAGTCCTATGTTCGGTATGGAAAATGCTGATGTCACTTCTTTTGCCAAATCGAATTGGGGAATAAGCTCGACGGGAGGTGCCTCCCGATTGGACTTGTAATCTTGGAATATATCATTTCTGAATGTTTTGCTCCCCATATCCCAGCAAACGGCAACATGTGAAGGCTGTGATGATTCCAACGCTGTGAAGAAGTGGCGCAAAAAGCCCTGAACAGCGTTTGTCGGTATTCCTTTGCTGTTAATCATAAACTGCTTTCTGACGGCCGTGGCAAAAAATGAACGGAAAAGCAGAGCCATTCCGTCAACTAGTAATAACCTATTTTTATTCATCAATGGATAGCACCTTTCAGCCATTTTTTTATATTGTCATTATAGCATAGAAAAACAGGGCTTGCCGGAAGCCCTGTTTTAATTTTCTTCCTTTTCGACCGGATTTTCTGGGTATGAAACCCAATCAGAATAACTGCCTGCATACAGCTTGACGTGTTCAAACCCTGCTTCAAGCAATGCGATGATATTCGGGGTGGCTGTCACACCCGATCCACAGTAAACAATGATACTGCCGTCCTTATCCAAATCGGAAAATCTGCTGATCTGTTCTTCGCGGCTCTTCCATTTTCCTGCTTTAAATCCGTCTGTCCATTCGCGATTAATCGCGCCAGGAATATGTCCCAGTTTACGGTCAAGCGGTTCAATAATGCCCAAGTATCTCTCCCTCGCCCTTGAATCAATCAGCACTGCCGTTTGTTTATTTATTGCGGCTTTAACGTCCGCTATGTCCGCGAGCATATCGAGGTTCAAATTGACAGTAAAATGGACAGGCTTCGTACGCGGTTTGACATCCGTTATTGGAAAACCGGCTTTCTCCCAATTTTCCATGCCCCCGTCCAGCACATAAACATCAGGATGCCCCATGTACTTCAACAGCCACCAAAAGCGGGAAGCGAAGCAGCAATCCCCGCCGTCATAGGTGATAACTGTTGTTTTTTCATTGATGCCGGCTTGTTCGAGCTTTTGTTGCAGCTTTTGAATATCGGGCAGAGGGTGCCGGCCCCCGTGTTTCTGAACTTTGTCAGACAGATCATCGGCCAAGTCAAAATGGACAGCACCCGGAATATGTTTATGCTCATAAGTCTTTTTGCCATATAAAGGGTCTGTTAATGAGTAGGTACAGTCAACAATCCGGATATTTTCGTCTTCCAATCTCTCTTTCAGCCATTCTATCGATTTAAAAAACATAAACATTCCCCCTTCAGAAGTTCATTCAGCCGGGGCTATCGCCTGGCGAATCTCCTTCCAATGGCCGATCTTGCCGGTATCCTCAAATGCAAGGAGCCATGCTGAATATTGACCGTTTATATCTTCTACTATGCTTTTTATCATTTTATCAAATTCGGCAGCAAGCATTTCCTGATAATGCTGATTCAACTTGGCCAGGCCTTGTTCCAAATACGAATCTGCAAGCGGGGAAAGCAGATCTTCCAATGCTTCTTCCATTAGCTTTTTCTCGTTCTTTTCAAAAAAAGACTTTGGGTTTTTGAAATACTTGAATGATCCGGCAAAGTATTTCCTATCGCTGTCTTTAAACGCCGGAGAAAAATCAAGTGTGTCCGCCCGGCCAATTTCCGGTGCTGATATCATTAAATTTTCATCCATCGACGCTATTTCCCGATTGATTTGTTCAAATCGTTCCTTCAAAAGCTTTGCTGCAAATTGCTCAACCCGCAATGAGGTGGCCCGAAGTTCCTGTGCAAAATCGAAGCCGGAAGCTTCCAAATAATCATCCAAAGCCCTGTTCAAAGAGTCCTTGTTATTGTTTTGCAATGCCGCGGGATTGAAAGCTTCCTTAAAGAAGTCCGGAAGCCTGTAAAAGACTCTCTGTTTGACGTAATGGACCAGTTCCCGTGCCTCTTGCGCAAGCCTGTCAGGCATTGTTGCGGCCCCCATGCCTTCAAGCCACTCATTCAATTTGTCCCTCGATTCAATAAGCCTGCTTTTGCGTGCAGCTCTCTGAGATTCATCTTCGTTGGCTGAATCAATCATCTGGTCAAGCATTTTTACGGCGCGTTGATATTCCGCTTCAGCAGATTGAACGGCCATTTTTGCCAGGTCATTCTCAAGAAAATTTGAAAATGCATTAGAAAATTCTCCGATATTGGAGGCTTCTTTTGTTTCCTGTTCCTGGGCAAGTTTGCTCGATAGACCAAAAATTCTCGGGAAGCGGATGCCATATTCAGTCAATTGATCCCTGACATACCCCAGCACATCGCTGACTTCTTCATCAGAGGAAGCGAGGTCGATGGCATTGACAATAAAGAACATTTTATCCAGTTCAAAAGCATCTTTTACCCGGCCCAATTGGATCAGGAATTCCCTGTCCGCTTTAGAGAACGCGTGGTTGTAATAAGTGACAAATAATATGGCATCCGAATTTTTAATATAGTTGAAGGCAACGCCTGTATGCCTTGCGTTGATTGAATCCGCTCCAGGTGTGTCCACCAGAGTAATACCTTCTCTTGTAAAAGGGCAGTCATAATACAAATCGATCAGTTCTACAAAGCATGATTGGGATTCATTGGCGACAAAATCTTGGAAATCATCCATGCCTGTAATAATGGATTGGCCGAGTTTGCCGCTAAATTTCTTATATCCTGTTTCAAAGGCGCGCAAGAAAGACAGATGCACCTTCTCTTTCCCTTCACCTTCTTTTTGAGATAGGACTGACGGAATAAGACGGTATGCTTCCTCAAGACTATCGCAATTTTTTCCGAAAAGCTGTAATGATTGGTTGACATCATCAAGCATGTCTTCCGGTTCTTTCAAACGGACTAAGGCAGTTCCATGCTTGTAATCCTGATTCGGCGGACATATCCGATTTATGGCTGCCGTTGTCGGATTTGGTGAAACAGGCAGCACCTTTTCTCCAAGCATGGCATTGGCAAAAGAAGATTTCCCCGCACTAAAAGCGCCAAACAGGGCAATTGTATAGTTATTGTTTTTCAAGCGGCCGGCCTTCTGCTGAAGCTGCGCGGTCATTCTCTCGAAACCTTTTTCTTTCGATAAATAAGAGACGGCGAGATCCAGCTTGCGGATTACATCCTTTTGTGGTGGAATGCCGCCATCATCTTCCGCCTCCGGGGCACTTTGCTTCACATACACTTTTTCAGAGACTGTATGGCCATGCGCATAGTTCCCTTGAAAAATATTTACTTCATTCTCTAACCTTTCCCATTGCTGCTGAAGCTTTTCTAAATTCTTATCTTCATTGCCTGTCGGTATCTCGATGCATTCGAGCTTCGCCTCACAGTCCTTGTTAAGCCTTTCAAGCTCTTCGATGGCTTTAGCCACTTTTTCAACATCAGCAGCAGCTTCCTCGACGGAAAGCAATTCATTTTTTGCCTTTTCTTCTATGGCGGCCGCTATTAGTTCCTTTAACTTGTCAGACTGGTTGACCGCAGCCCTCTTCAATTGATTGGCGAGCTCTTCCGTGTAATTCAGAACATATTCGCCTGTTACCCGCGCACCTTTGTTAATGGCTGATTCCAGCAAATCGTTATCAAAATCAATTGTTAAGCTTTGAGCCTCGGTTTCCAAGTCGCTCCGTGAAATCGCGCTTGCCTGAAGCTTGCGTGCAAACAGTTCACGCAAATGCCATTCAAGCTGCCGCTCAACCTGGCTCCGGATGCTTTCGGCAAAAGCATTGAGACGGGAGGCTTTTTCTTCTTTCGTCTTTTTTTTGCTCATAAAAAAACCGACCTTGAAATCCGGCTGTGCGGACTCCAAAAACCGTTCTGCCAACTCTCTTATTTCATAAGGCATCAAGTAGGCATTTTTTAGGAGATTGGCTCTTTCCTCTTCAAAATCGCGAATCCATTCATTCGCCCTATTTAGCAACTTTCTCTTTTTGATATGCAGCTTTTCCTGTTCCCTGAAAATGCCGGCAAGCTCTTCTTCTGCAAGCCCGTCAATTACAGCCGTAAAAGGAAGGGCCTCCTTCATTTTCTCCTCTTGCATCCATATTTCATGCTCTTTGATCATTTGGTGAAAAGCCGCTTCGATCGTATGCTGTATCCAATCCTCATGATTGGCGATGGCATCTTGAATCAATGCTTTTACAGAACCGAATTCATTGAAGCTGTTTCCGGGATCCTTCAATGTGGTGAAGAAGATCTCTTCAGGATACACGCTCCATGCTGCAAAGGAGTCGCGGACCGACTGTTTATAGGCTTCAAATGGCAGTTCATCCTCATTGTGCTTATCAATTTGATTCACGATCAAATAAAGCTTTACACCGTGCCGGAGCAAATTTCTCGTATATAAAAAATTCAGTTCGGATTGGACATGGTTATAGTCCATCACATAAAAAACAATATCTGCCAAATGGAGTGCCGACTCTGTTGAAATCCTATGTGCTTCATCAGTCGAGTCGATACCCGGTGTGTCCATGACTGTGATTCCCGGGGGAAGATTTGAGCCGTGCTTCCCTATTTCTACTTCCAGCACTTCGCCGCTCTTACAAAACTCCTTCACAGTATCAAAATCATACGGGGCTTTAAATAACAGCGGCTTATCGTTCTTATAATATACTTTGGCGAACTCTTCCTGTGAATCACGGACCTTTACCAGGTTGGCACTGGTCGGAATCGGGCTGGACGGAAGAATCTGTTCACCGATCAATGCATTGATCATAGTGGATTTTCCAGCCGAAAAGTGGCCGCTGAAAGCTGTAATAAATTCTATATCATGTATTTTCTTGAGCAGTTTGGCAGCTTTTTCAGCACGGGAAGTATCTCCATTTTGCTGGAACCTCTCGAATAATGTGAGTGCTTTTTGAAGCTGCCTATCATTTATGGACCTTTCCAATACCTGTACCATCTGCGTTGACAATCCCCTTACATTTTCTTTTCTATCTCCATTTTACCTAATTTTTAGCCATTTTCATATAGTATGGCCCGAACAATTATAGGCGTTATGAATAATCTGTATGTTTTCGGAGGGCTTTTTTCCTCCGCCGGTATTCTGACAGCCAATATAAGCTGATTTAAAACAAAAAAAGCTCCTGCGGTGATATATGCCTGAAAAATAAGGGGTATGATAACCAATTCAATCGTGACGATCAAGTAGTTGGGGTGCTTGATATATTTGAATGGTCCCTTTTTAACCGGCTTTGCACCCGGGAGGACGATGATTTTTGTATTCCAATATTTCCCCAAAGTTGAAATAATCCATATTCTCGCTGCCTGCGCCAGCAGGAATATGACTAATAACGGTTTCCAATAGGTGTTGAGTGTCGGATGAAACCGATTTACCTCGATGATCAGGGAAATAAAAAAGCTGATGTGAATCAGCACCATGGCCCAATAATGACCCTTTCCGTATTCTTTGCCACCACGCTCTTTCATCCAGCGTTCGTTCCTTTTGGCCAATGCCAGTTCGGACAAACGCTGGATAATGACAAGTGTTAAAAATATAGTAAAAAACATCATTCCCACCTGGCCAAAAGAAGCTCGGAACTGAATCCCGGACCCAAGGCAGTTATGATTCCGTATTCCCCGCTTCTTATGTTTTTATTTAAAAAACTTTTTAGTACAAATAGAACGGAAGCTGATGACATGTTGCCGTATTCGCGAAGAACATTTAACGATTCAACTGTTTTTTCCGGCTGGAGCTTCAGGGCTTTTTCATAGGCCAAAATCACTTTTTTGCCCCCGGGATGTGCAATGAATTGTCCGATATCCCGGATTGTCATTTGATGCTCTTCCAAAAAGCCCGATACATTGGGTTCAAGCCAATTTTCCACAAGTGCCGGGATGCTCTTTGAAAATACAACAAATAAGCCCTCATCCTTAATATCCCATCCCATTACATCCAAGGAATCGCTAAGCAATGTGGACTTTGTATCAATCACTCTGGGCACCGGACTGCTTGTAAATCTTTTAAAGTCACTCTCTGTACCGGCTACAAGTGCAGCTGCAGCTCCATCGGCAAAAAGGGATGTACCGATCAGATTGCTTTTTGAAAGATCATCTTTCTGGAATGTCAAGCTGCATAATTCAACAGCTACAACCAACACTTTTGCTGAGGGAAATGCCCGGCAATACTCATAAGCCCGTGAAAGCCCTGCCGCCCCGCCGGCACACCCCAATCCCCAGATCGGAATTCTCTTTATATGCCTTGAAAAAGGCAGCACATTCATAATTCTTGCTTCGAGGCTCGGTGTGGCGAGACCTGTTGTGCAGATCATGAAGATCGCATCAATATCCTCATACTCGACATTCTTCTTTAATAGCGGGGAGTGCAAACAGTCTTTTATGGCCTGGGTGCTCAAATCTACTGCCGCCTCAATAAATGCATCATTTTTCTCCGCGAATGAATGGTCGCTTTGATACCATTTTATATCTTTGGCAATATGTCTTTTTTCAATCTCCCCATTGTGAAAAACTTTCAGTAAACGGTCAATATGATCAACAGACCTGGAAAAAAGATGCCTGGCAAATTCCATGGCATCTTTCTGAGAAATTTCATTTTCAGGGACTCCTGTTCCGACTGACAAAATGTACGGCAAATTGAATATCCCCTTTCTCTTCGCTTCAGGCGAATGTAATGGAAAAGTTATGAGGTCAATTCATTTAAATGTTGAAAAAAATCTGGATAAGAAATGGATATGGCTTCACTATTTTCGATGACGGTCTTCCCTTCGGCAAGGCAGGAAGCAATTGCCAGCATCATTCCGATACGGTGGTCTCCGTGGCTGTCAACTGAAGCTGGGCGCAGCTTGGCACCGCCGTAAATGATCATCCCATCATCCGTGGCCTTGATCCTTGCCCCCATTTTTGTAAGTTCTTTGACTACCGTATCAATGCGGTTTGTCTCTTTCACTTTTAATTCTTCCGCATCTTTAATGATCGTAGTGCCTTCAGCCTGAGTGGCAGCCAGCGCAATGATCGGAATTTCATCTATCAGCCTCGGAATGATATCCCCGCCTATTTCAATACCTTTTAAACCGGACGATTTAATGGTGATGTCCGCAGCCGGTTCAATTTCATCCAATGCAGTTTCTTCTATTATAATATCTGCACCCATTTCTTCCAGTACATCTATTATTCCAGTTCTTGTAGGGTTTATTCCGACGTTTTTGACTTTCAGTTCACTATTTGGGACAATTGCGCCTGCCGTAAGGAAAAAGGCTGCTGAAGAAATATCTCCGGGTACATGGATTGTTGTACCTTTTAAAGCTTGTTTTCCCCTGATCGTAGTTTTTAACCCATCGACTTCCACCTGGCATCCAAAGGCTGACAGCATTCTTTCCGTATGATTTCTCGATGTCTGTGGTTCAAGTACGGTTGTCTCCCCTTCCGCGTGGAGTCCTGCCAATAATATGGCCGATTTAACCTGTGCACTGGCAACAGGAGACGAATATTCAATTCCTTGAAGACCGCCGCCCCTGATGCTGATCGGTGCTAAGCTGCCATTTTCGCGGCCGTCGATTCTGGCACCCATCTGCCTTAAAGGATGCGCCACCCTGTCCATTGGCCTTTTAGCAATGGAGTCATCTCCTATAAGGCAAGCATGGAAAGGGGCCCCGGCTAAAATTCCGAGCATTAGGCGGATAGTCGTTCCGGAATTTCCAACATCAAGGATTTCAACCGGCTCTTTTAAGCCATCAAACCCAGTCCCGTCGATTTCTACATAATCCCCGTTACGTCTGATCCGAACTCCCATCTTTCTGAAACATTCAATCGTATTCAGACAGTCATCGCCCGTGAGCAGGCCGTAAACTTTTGTTTTTCCTTCGGCAATAGCCCCGAGCATGACCGCCCTGTGGGAAATTGATTTATCACCCGGCACACGGATTGTTCCTTTCAATTGTACATCGCCTTCTGTTTTTAATGTAATCGTCAACAGGATTTCCCCCTACATATTTAAATACGTCTCATAATCATTCTTAATCAGGCATTCTTCTGCCTTTTCCCTGTCTGCCTCTGTTTGGAAGCTCAGCCGCAGCACCCCGAAAACATCTTCACGGGCTTCGATGATCCGTATATTTGTCAAGCTGATCCTCTTTTCGGCCAATATGGCCGTCACATGCGAAATAACCCCCGGCTTATCCAGTACGTCGACGTACAGATCGTAGAAAGCGTCGATTGCGCCCCTTGCCCTGACAGGAAGAGCATCCCTGAACTTTTTCGCATCGGCAAAATAGCTGTAAATGTCATCCTGATCCCCGGATTGTACAAGGTCCTTGACATATTCCATCTCATCGATCCATTCATCGATCAATGAAAGCAGACTGCTTTGATTATGTTTGACGACATCTCTCCACATGGCAGGGCTGCTGGAGGCAATACGGGTGATATCCCGGAAACCGCCCGCCGCGAGCCATCGGACACGCTCGTTGGCCCCTGCATGTTTTTTCACCTGGCGGACTATACTGGTGGCAATCAGGTGAGGCAGGTGGCTGACAACCCCGGTAACCATATCATGTTCCTCCGGTTCCATGACAACGAAATTTGCACCTGTCCCCTTCAGCCAACTTTTTAGTTCACATACTTTTTCTTCGGTCGTATTTCCGGCAGGTGTCAATATATAAAAAGCATTCTCAAACAAATGCCTCCTGGCGCTTCCAGCTCCGGATTTATGGGAGCCGGCCATAGGATGGCCGCCGATGAAAACAGCGCCTTTTTCGCGCAGCACCGCTGACTTTTCCATTATTTTAACCTTCGTACTTCCTACATCAGTGATAATGGCTTCCGGCTTTAGGGGCAGTTCCGCCAACTGGCATATTTTCTGTTCCACTTCTTCAACCGGACAGGCCAGAATGATTAAATCACTGGCTGCCGCTTCTTTTTCAAAGGATGGCAGGCATTCATCGATGATGTTCATTTTCTCTGCAAGCCTGCAGTTTTGTTCGTTCAGGTCATAACCGGTAATATACACACCGGGATGCTCCTTTTTGATCGCTAAGGCAATAGAGCCGCCGATCAGCCCAACCCCTATGATTAAAACTCTTTTATCCAAGCTGTATTTTCCTCTCTGCTAAGTCTAGTGTGCGACAAGAACCATCTTTTCTATCAATTCAAAGAGTTCGCTGTTCTCTTCTTTAGTTCCGATTGTGATGCGGACTCCATCAGGAAACGGCCTGACTGTAAAGCCCCTCTCCAGTAAATATTGGAAGACTTCTACACTTTCTTTTCCCGGGATTGAAATAAATATAAAGTTGCCCTGTGATGGATAATAATCTATTTCATGCCGCTTGCAGATCCCGTAAAATTTTTGAAGCTCAAGAGCATTTAAGCTCACGCTTTTTTCAACAAAATCCAAATCCTTCAATGCTTCTATAGCGGCTTTTTGGGCAAGCATGGATGTATTGAACGGCAGCCTTACAACTTCCAATTGCTTTATGAAGGATGCAGCTCCGATCCCATATCCTATACGGAACGCAGCAAGTCCGAAAGCTTTTGAGAAAGTCCGCAATACCATAAGATTGTCGTATGGGCCGAGAAGCGGTATCGTTTCAGGATAATCCTCCGCCGTTGCGTATTCGTAATAGGCCTCATCCATGACTACGAGAACATGCGATGGGACAGACTGCAGAAATTGTTCAAGTTCTTTATCGTTCACATACGTCCCGGTCGGATTATTCGGGTTGCAAATCCAAACCACTTTGGTTTTATCATCAATCTCGTTTGCCATTGCCTGCAAATCATGACGGCCGTCTTGTAAAGGCACTTCACGGATCTCCGCATTTTGCACGACGGCATTATGGCGATACTGGGGGAACGTACCAGATGCCATAACTGTATTGGATTTTTCATCCAGCAAAGCTTTGCTTATAATTTGAATCAATTCATCCAATCCGCTGGAAAAAATCAATTGATCTTCCTTGACTCCTGTGTACTTCGCAACCTCTGTTCTAAGAGCAGCCGCTGCTCCATCAGGATAAATTGCAAAGTCATCAATTTCAGAGATCGCTTCACTCACACGCGGGGAAGTGCCATAAGGATTTTCGTTCGATGCAAGTTTGACGATCTTTTCCAATCCGTACTCACGCTGTACTTCTTCACTTGACTTTCCCGGGGCATATGCTTTCAATGACAGCAGTTGCGGTTTCACTTTTACATTCATCATTTTCCCACCTTTAATTATTTGTAGAAGTCCGGCTCAGCGCCTGGTCAATTGGGAGAGCAGGCGCCCACCCTAATTAAAAGTTTCTTGTGTATTCTTTGTACTGTTCAACATGATCCTTTATTGCATCCATCCGGTCGTGTCCGAAATGCTCCAATACTGCGGCGGCCAATTCCCATGCAACCACTGCCTCGGCAACTACACTTGCGGCGGGAACAGCACAGCTGTCAGATCTTTCGATGCTCGCCTTGAAAGGTTCCTTTGTATCGATATCAATACTTTGGAGCGGTTTGTAAAGTGTAGGAATAGGCTTCATGACGCCCCTAACCACAATCGGCATTCCCGTCGACATTCCGCCTTCCAGACCACCCGCATTATTGGATCCCCGCGTGTATCCTTTTTCCTTATCCCACAATATTTCATCATGCACCTGGCTTCCGGGTTTGTGGGCGGCTTCGAATCCGATGCCGATTTCCACTCCTTTGAATGCGTTGATGCTCATAATGGCACCTGCCAGTTTCCCGTCCAGTTTCCTGTCGTAATGTACATAACTTCCTACGCCTGCCGGCATTCCCTCAACGACTACCTCTACTATTCCGCCGATCGAATCCCCTTGCTCCTTGGCTTCATCAATCGCCCGCATCATTTTTTCCGCAGCCGCTTCATCAAGGCAGCGAACCGGAGAGCTTTCCGTTTTTTCCTGTAATTCCTCAATGGTTCCATAATTGGTGTTTTCAGCACGGACTCCGCCGATTTCCAAAACGTGGCCGGCGACCTTGATGCCAAGCTGCGATAGAATGATTCTTGCGACAGCCCCTGCGGCTACTCTTGCCGTTGTTTCTCTTGCTGAGGAGCGCTCCAGTACATTTCGCATATCGCGATGGCCATATTTTAATGCTCCATTTAAATCGGCATGGCCCGGACGCGGACGCGTAATCTTCCTTTTCACTTCCTGTTCTTCCTCTTCACCAAGCGGTGCAGCCCCCATAATTTTCGTCCAATGCTTGAAATCCCGATTTTCGACGACAAGTGTAATGGGCGATCCCATTGTTTTGCCGTGGCGCACCCCGCTTAATATTTGAACCTGGTCTTTTTCAATTTGCATCCTTCTTCCACGGCCATAGCCTTTTTGCCGCCGGGATAATTGTTCGTTTATCATTTCTTCGGTAAGCGCCAATCCGGCAGGAACGCCTTCCAAAATTGCGGTCAACTGCGGACCATGTGATTCTCCTGCTGTTAAATATCTCATTCGTCATGCCCTCCAATAGCTATTTAAAATAAAAAACGCCCCTGCATATAGCAGGGACGATTCATTATCGCGGTACCACCCTCATTGCGGAAATTTTTTTCCACCACTCAAACAGATAACGGCTGCTCCGTCTTTTCATACTGGCCTGAGGCGAATCAAGCGTTCCTAAAAGAAGCTCGAGGAAGTAATTCGCATTCATCTTTGTGCTGATTTTCACCTGCCATCAGCTCTCTGAAGAAACAGGGAGATGAACACTACTTTGTCCTGTCATGGCTATTTTCAAAGTTATTTAACATTAATTTTTACCACATTATGATATGCTTGTAAAGCCAATTTTTACATTTAGCCGCAATGCACGAAAATCTTCATATTTACCGGCGATCGCCCCGTATCAACGGTGATATAATTAAAAATAGGCACACAATTTAAAAAATCTGCTTGACAAGTAAACAAATACGGTTTAATGTGTTGAGCTATCAATAAAAATTATAACACACATGCTTTACAGCGTTGAAGTCCTAAAGTTGATTTTTTAAAAAAATCTTCAACTGCTGTGATGCAGTGAATAAATCAAGGAGGGCTTATCGTTGTCAGAACTGGAAGTTTTACGTTCTCAAATTGAGAAAACCACATTGCAAATGTTAGAGCTGTTAAACGAACGGGGCCGAATCGCTCAAGAAATCGGCAAATTAAAAGAAATGCAGGGCGTGAAACGTTTTGACCCTGTCCAAGAGCGAAAGCTGTTGAATATGATTGCAGATCACAACGAGGGCCCATTTACTACATCAACTGTCCAGCACATATTCAAACAAATCTTTAAAGCAAGCCTGGAATTGCAGGAAGATGACCATCGTCAAGCACTGCTTGTTTCAAGAAAGAAAAAGCCGGATGATACGATCGTCTCCATCCATGGCGAAAACATCGGAGATGGGAAAGCCCACTTCATCATGGGTCCTTGTGCAGTTGAAAGCTACGATCAGGTAAAAGCCGTAGCGCAGGCATTGAAGGCTCAGGGACTGAAACTTCTTCGCGGAGGAGCTTTCAAACCTCGGACTTCCCCTTACGACTTCCAAGGACTAGGCCTGGAAGGCTTGAAGATTTTGAAACAGGCTGCCGATGAGGAAGGCCTTGCTGTTGTCAGTGAGATCCTCAATCCTTATGACATGGAAGCGGCACTCGATTATGTGGATGTCATACAAATTGGTGCACGCAACATGCAAAACTTCGAGCTATTGAAAGTTGCCGGTGCTGTACGCAAGCCTGTACTGTTAAAACGCGGGCTTGCAGCAACGATTGAAGAGTTCATGTATGCCGCCGAATACATCCACGCACAAGGAAACGACCAAATCATCCTTTGCGAGAGAGGGATTCGCACGTACGAAAAAGCGACAAGAAATACGCTTGATATTTCCGCTGTTCCGATTTTGAAGAAAGAAACGCATCTGCCGGTTGTAGTTGACGTTACTCACTCAACAGGCCGTAAAGATCTCCTTCTTCCTGCAACAAAAGCGGCAATCGCCATTGGTGCGGACGCTGTCATGGCGGAAGTGCACCCGGATCCTGCAGTGGCACTTTCTGATTCCGCCCAGCAAATGGACATCGCACAGTTCAACGAATACATGGAAGAAGCCAAAGCTTTTGCAAGCAAAATCGAAAAAGAAACAGCCAATATATAATTCCAATTAGAAAAGCGCAAGCGCCTTGCCCATCGACGTACAGACTGGAGTGCCTCCGACGAGATAAAGGAAACACGGCGAGGAACGAGCCGATGTTGACTTATCGTAGGAGGAGGTGCGAAGTCTGCTAGTCGATAGGCGCTGGAGCTAGACAACAAAAGCTTTGTTCAAAATTTTAAAGCTAAAAAATCTGATACCTTCTTACTCTGTAAAAAACGATTCAATTTCGAATGTCCGAAATTGAATCGTTTTTATTTTAGGATTGACCAGATCCGACAGTATGGAGAACGCTTTTAGGCTGCCAGCCTATCGTGATTGTTGCTATTACAAATTATAAATGACCGAATATTTTTTAATAAGATAATCGGTTAAATATTTTGCCGATAGCCCTTCCCCTGTGGCTTCCTTGATCAATTCAAGCGGTTTTTTCGTTTTACCGTAACGATGGATATGCTTGGTGAGCCATTCCTTTATCGGCTCGAGATTTCCCGACTTTAACAGCCCATCATATTCCGTTATTTCCCTCACCATGGCATTTTTAATCTGTGCAGCATACATATATCCAAGCGCGTAAGAAGGAAAATACCCGAAATTGCCGGCCGCCCAGTGCACATCCTGCAATACCCCTTCAGCATCGTTCTTTGGGCGGATTCCCAAATATTGTTCATATTTATCATTCCATATGTCCGGTAGGTTCTCAACGTTGATTTCGTTATTGAACAGGCCCTTTTCGATTTCGTACCGGATGATAATATGCAGAGAATACGTCAGGTTGTCAGATTCGATCCGGATCAGCGAAGGTTCGGCTTTGTTGATAGCGCGGTAAAATTCGTCCAGCCGGATGTGATCTAATATACCGCCCGCATATTTCTGCAATAATTCAAGGTTGTATTCCCAAAAGGATTTGTCCCTTGCCAATATATTTTCATAAAATAATGATTGCGATTCGTGGATTCCCATTGAAGTTCCCCTGCAAAGAGGCGTTCCGATCAATTCCTCTGATATATTTTGTTCGTACAATGCGTGCCCGCCTTCATGGATGGTTCCGAAAACGGCCATTCTCCAATCATTATCATAGTATCTTGTTGTTATCCGCACATCCCCCGGATTGAGCCCAGTGGCAAATGGGTGAATGGTCTCATCAAGTCTCCCCGCCCCAAAGTCATAACCCATCTGCTCCAAAATTTTCAAGCTGAATTCTCTTTGCTTTTCCTTAGGAAAAGGCTGATAAAGGAAATCCGTTTCCTGCTTGTTTCCGGATTCATTTATTTTTTGAATCAAGGGGGCGATGGCCCCTTTCAAGGTTTCAAATTCCTTGTCTATCGTTTCCACTGTAACACCGGGTTCGTACAGATCGAGCAATGTATCATATTTGTTGCCTTTATAGCCCCAATACTCAATGAACTTTTTATTGAAATCCACAAGCTTCTCAAGATATGGCTTAAACATAGCAAAATCAGATTTTTCGCGGGCTTCTTCCCACACATTCTCCGCTTCAGTTTGCAAAATCACATATTCCTTATACTCGTTTGGGGGAATTTTCTTGTTGCGATCATAGATTGTCTTACATTCCTCCAATGTTTTTTGCACCAGTTCCGGCAACTCCTCCTTTTGCCCGGACAATTTTGCGATAAAAGCAGCCATTTCTTCAGAAATCGACATCTGATAGTATTCGTCGGATAAAGTACCTATAACTTGGGACCTCTGTTTTACCCCTTTTTTTGGGGCGCCTGTCCGCAAATCCCAATAAATAAGCTGGAGAGCTTCTTTGAACGCTTCCATCTTTTTCACATACTCCATAAAAGCCGTTTCTGTTTCGTTCAACCGCATGTAAACGCCTCCATTATGTATAATATATCAATTTTATAATACATTGGCAGACTATTCCAGAAAATTTTCGATAACCAAAATAACGAAACGCAAGTGATCTTAAATTCACTTGCGTTTCATTTTTGGGCAATATTCCTCTTTTCCGATAGAACATGATAAATTGCCTTATTCAGGCTATGTTCCGCCTCCTGCAGACGCCTTTTTGCTTCTTCGGGCAGGTGCTCCTTTTGAAGGATTTCGTTGGAGGAGTACAATGCGTCGGATATCCTTTTAAAATCGCTCATCATATGAGACATAACCGTAAATCACTCCCTTTTTGAATTTATAACAAGAGTATATTCTAAACCCTTTTTATATATTCTTTTTGTAAGGGCTTTCATTTCAGAGAAAAATCAATGCCTTCCAAATCAGGAAGGCATTACTCGCTGTTTCACCTATAAATAACATTCTATAAGCCATGTTCTGTACCTTTGTACTGCAGACGATCATAGGGCGATCTCGTACTCAGGCGGTAATCATCTATCTGCAGGCGCTATGCCTGCCTCTTGCTGCGTTGATTTCCGCAATAAGAGTGCCTCTACCATTATTTGAGTTTCTCGCTCACGGGGTTTACCTCGTTCCACCTTTGCCGTTTCCGGCAAAGCTTCGTCACTGTGGCACTTTCAAGGTATTCACATCATATCTGTATAGACTTAGATGCTTTCCCTGCCGTCAGCCGTTATCCCGGCTGCCCTGGCTTATTGTTTCACCAGGCGTGATCACTACGGGCATCTCAGCACCGTGCGAGCATGGACTTTCCTCTGCCGCTTTGAAAAAAAGCAAACAGCGATTACCCGAATGTTATTTAACCGGATGATCATTATAATATGGAATTCTTATTTTTTCAAGTAGCAATAAAAGGATGTTTATACATTTTCATCAAGTTTGCTTCCAAATACATGCTTCTCCAAATTCGACAGCCGCTTTAAAATATCAAAGTTAGTCGTGCCTGCAGGCTGGATATGCTGGCGGCGTGAACTCTCTTCCAGCTGTTTTTTCAACCTCATGTTTTCCTGCTGCATCTCATCAATGATGGAATGCATGGATTCATAATCCTTGATAATCAAATCCAAGAACTTATCCACTTCTTCTTGTTTGTATCCTCGAAAACCTGTCTTAAATTCTTTTTCCAATATTTCTTTAGCAGTAAGTTTTAATTTCTCAGCCAACATTCGAGACCACCTCAAATTCAAACGACATTAATATCATTCTTTCAAAATATTGGTTATTTGTCAATTTAACCATTGAAATAATCAGCTCTTTAATCTTATGTACGGAACCAAGGATGACTCCTTTGCCATTCATCCTTGTTCCATTTTATCAATAAGGAAACATCGGTCCTCCCATTGGTCCCATTGGACCCATTGGACCCATTCCTGGTCCCGGGCCAAATCCGGGCCCTGGCGGCATACCATATCCCATTCCAGGAGGAGCAATCGATTCGGTATTCGTCACTTCAGTCGCACATGACTCAGTGTGCGGGAAGCTATGCACATGATTATAATTAATGTGGTTAACAGTTGTTGTATGAGACGGGTGAATTTCAGGTACAACATAATTATAACATTTGTTGATTACACAGCATTTCGTCGGGTGCACTACTGGCGGACATACCTTTGTACCACAGTTTATATACATAAATTAAACTCCTTTCCACCAAAGATTCTTTACACTAACAACCTATGTAAAATAACCATACATGTACTGATACAAACACCTATTTTACTGTTTGGCCACAGTCAAAAACATTTGATCAATATACGACAATTCCAAACAAATTGCGCTATTTGGACCAAAATAAAGTCGAATGTTGCGCTTGCCCGGGAAATGTTTTTCAGGATTATTTCCTGGCCGGCGCCTTGAATCTTTGATGGTGTGAAAAGAGAGCAGTGCCAAGCGCACTTTTTATTTTATTCATACATACTATACCATATATTTGCTTAGGGAGGGAGACCTATAATGACGGAAAATTTTTCAAAGGACAACTCAAAAAATAAGGGCCATGAACCCATTAATCAGTTAATGAAGGCGATGAATGATTTTTTCGAGCACCGCCCTGTCAAAGGTTTTTTGGAAAGCATTGATGAATTATTCGTAACTTCCCCTTTTTCAAGCAGCTTTCCTGTAGAATTAAAGGAAACCGGCTCAAAGTACATCATCCAGGCAAAGCTGCCGGGAATTAAAAAGGAACAAATTGAGATTGACGTTTTGCAGCAATACATTACAATCTCAGTTATGCATCGTGAAACGATCACCACCGAAAATAAACACCAGGAAGTAGTCCAGCATAAAGATACAACAAGAAGAACTTCCCGAACCATTCCGCTGACAAAAGCCATTGACACAAAAAATGTAAAGGCAACGTATGAAAACGGCCTTTTGACAGTCTCCATCAACAAACTAAAGGGAAAAAGAATTGATATCACATAGCAGCTTAGCATTCCCGGATAGTTGAAAAAAGGAACGGTCATATTTGACCGATTCCTTTTTTCTTTAGGTTTTGAAGAGACTTCCCAGACCTTTCGCCATATTGGAAACCTGTGTTAAGGCATTCATCATTTGGCCTGCAGTATCCATCATTTTATTCAGGTCAAGAGAGCCGCTTTGGGATTTGAATGAATTCAGAAATGAGTTGAAATGCCCTGTTTGCGGCGGTTGGGGCAATTTTGGAATATGATAAGGATGGGAATATCCGCCCTGGTATTGACTATGCAAATGTTCTTCATCTGCCTGCAAAGGATTATGAAATAACTGGCTGGTCAGATTATTTCCTCCAGGCGGCGGATTCATATATTGTTGAGCATGCATATGGCCCATTTGCATTGGAGCTTGGTAAAAACCGTTAGGCGGATACGTCCCAAAGCCTGAATGATGAGGCACTGGCATGTTCGGATAAGGAGGGGCATAACTTGTAATCCTTCTCATGTGGTACATCCATGATATCCTCCTTCTTCTTCAAAATTACTCTACATATAAAATATGTGCATTACCGAGAAATGTGATAAAAGCACATTTTGGAAACGCATACAAATATGTCGATTTTTCTCCTCCTTTGTCGGAAGTCTCACTTTTCTATTAAAAAGGAAATCAAAAAAACTATGTTACTATGTAAAAAAAGCCTGGGAGGTATGTTCATGACAATTCACGAATTAAAGGAAAAGTTTCTCCAGAAAAGGTCATACCCTATTGAAGACACTTGTCAATTGCTGGACTTTGCTAAACAGACTTATATCAATAACGAAATATCCCTGAAGGAATTCAGGAGCGTTGTTCGTGAATTGGAAGCACTTGGGGCCAAAAACATTGATGTGTTCTTTGAAAGCGCTATTAAAACTGAAGCATAGAGCAAAAGCAAATCCCCGGGGTTATTGATCCGGGGATTTGCTTTTTTCTATTTCTTCAAGAATCCGTTCCAGCACATATTCGATCGATTGAATATGGCTCTTGAACCTCTTTATGCTTGTATCGGGAAAAAATGCCCGAATGGAGACCATCTGTAAGTTTTCAGCGGTATTTTTAATTTGCAGCGGATGAAGGTTTTTGGGCCTGATATCGGTCACCCACTTGACGGCTTTCGGCTCCCATTCCTCGCTCAGTGCCTTCACTTTGTCAGCAAAAGGTTTCACTTCTGTATAGAAATCTCCCTGTTTCCCCGTTGTACGGCAACGATGAAAAGATTCGGCTGCCCGGCGGTTGCACTCGAGCAATCCGCTTGTCATTTCTTTCAATTGTCCATACTCCATCTCTTTAGCACCTCTATGCTCCGGCTCCAGCGCCTATCGACTAGCAGACTTCACGCTTCTTCCTACGATAAGTCAACATCGCTCCGCTCCGCTGCGCGTGTTTCCTTTATCTCGTCAGAAGCGCTCCAGTCTGTACGTCGATAAACAGGCGCTTACGCCTTTGTTCCTGCACTAATCATCTTATCTTCCTACAGGAAGCTTTTCAAGAGGTAAAGTATTTAAGAAACATGATATTGTCTTATTCTCTCTCTTGCGTTTTTCAATTCCAATTGGGCAAGTTTTCTATCTATTTCCCTTCTCTCCCGACTCATTCTGGCTTTTTCATTTGACTCTTCATCCCTGACTTTTTCGGCAATTTGCTCTTCCAGCAGATCCAACTGGTCCTTGATTTCCGCCAGCTTATTAAGGCAGTCTTTCAAATTCATCGTTATCTCCTTTCGTCCGGCTTATTTGATAACGTATTCTCCCTTCCGAAAGAACTTCCTGCCAAGCTGACAAAACTAGAAGCAAATCGGCAAACAAAGTGTTTAATCTTTTTTAACCTCCACTGCTTTTCGACAGGTTGTCAAGGGGCGTTTGAAAGCAGCTGCTTTGCAAGATGATACAGCCGGAGCTGTTCCTGCTTTTGATAAAACCAGTCCGTCACAGCAGCCGGTTTTTTCATGCATGGAGCTTTTGGCCATCCGCGCTTTGGGGGGTGTTTCAAAGACCAGTCCTCCACTGCCCTTTCGTGATGTTCAATAATGGGCAGAACAGCCCTGATAAAAGGACTTTTCCGTTTTTTTCGTTCATAGGCATAACGTTCATAGTCATAACGTGAGCCGGTAGGTTCGGTTTTGACGGAAAAATGGAGAAAACGCGGATAAAGATCATTGTCAAACAAAATGGAGGCAAGGCGTTTGCCCAAATGTATCCTTTTCCATACGTTTTTAAACTGAACAACACTTTCCCCATACAATTCACCATTTGCAGTCGGAAAAACAATGCAATTGAAATGCAGGAGCTCATGAAGGACAAAAAAGGCTGAATGAAATATTTTATATTTAAAAGATGGGTGTAAAATAACCGGCTGCTGAATGACATGTTGTTCATTGACAATCAATGCATACAGCAGCCTCTTTCTGTCGCCTCTTTTCCAGAAATGCCGCCATTCATTTTGCATGAAACGCGAGACATAAAAATGATCCAGCAAATGGAACATCGGGCGTCCTGTCTTTTTTGAATATTGATATATAAGAAGTTGGGGAAAGGCATCTTTAAAAAATGATCCAATTCGCCCTTTCCAATGACAAAAAAAGCCTTTTTCTCGTCTTTTCATCAAGTATTTCCGGGATAATTTCTCCATATAGATCCCCCATATTCCATCCGGTGTTTCTCGAAACCATAGACGCCAAAAAAGACCATGCGATTTCAGGATTCTCCAAAAAGAATCGCTGATAGCATTTTGTCCTTGAAATGTTATCTTTATTGCCTCTAAACTCTTCCTGTCTTATCCGATTTATAATAAAATATTCATTGGATCGAATCCTGTCAAATGGACTGCCGGGCTTCATCACTGTATGCCCCCACATCATTTTCTCTTTAATATGTACCAAAGTTCCATATTTTTATTCAATGCCTGTGATATAATTTAAATTCATAAGGGGGATAAAACATGGAATTTCATTATCCTACAGGCCGGAAATATGTGGCACGGCCTGAAAAAGAGAATAAAAATGATCTGCCCGATAAAGAGATCATTTATAGTAACAGGGGCATGACGCTGGAAGAGGATTTAAATGAAACAAACCAATATTATTTGTCCAATGGACTGGCTGTCATCCACAAAAAGCCAACGCCGGTTCAGATCGTCCATGTCGATTATGCAAAGAGGAGCACTGCCGTCATAAAGGAAGCCTATTTCCGCCAGGCATCGACAACTGATTATAATGGGATATCCAATGGAAAATACATTGATTTCGAAGCAAAAGAGACAAAGAGCCCTACATCCTTTCCATTGAAAAATATTCATGGGCACCAGATAGAGCATATGAAAAATGTAATCAAACAAAATGGGATTGCCTTTGTCATCATCCGTTTTTCGGCCACGGAAGAAATCTATTTGCTTGAAGGAGAGCATCTATTCAAATTTTGGGACCGCATGAAAAATGGCGGCCGCAAGTCAATCACAAAACAGGAACTAAAAACCTATGGGCATTCCATCGAATTAGGGTGGACCCCAAGGATCGATTATTTAAAAGTCATACGGAATCTTTATTCATTCTGATATTGATAAAGAAACTGCTGTATGGAAAGTGAGGATTATGAATGGGAGAGAATTATCAATCTCGGACAGAGCGGCGCCGTAAACTGGGTGCCGATAAAAAACATCAGAAGGGCAAGAAAAAAGGCCTATTCAAAAAGGTGGTTGTACTTTTACTGATTCTTGCATTTGCAGGTTTGGCAGCTGGCGCCGGCACGTTTGCCTGGTATGTAAAAGACGTCCCCAAACTTGACAAGCAGTTGCTTGTCGACCCTGTCGCTTCGGAATTGCTCGATATTAACGGGGAAGTGTTTACGACTTTGGGAGCAGAGCGGCGTGATTATGTTGAAATTGACGACATTCCCAAACAGGTAAAAGATGCTGTTTTGGCTACAGAGGATGTACGCTTTTACAAACATCACGGCATAGATGTCAAAAGGCTTGCCGGAGCAGTCCTTGCCAATTTCTCGCGCGGGTTCGGTTCTGAAGGAGCTTCCACCTTGACTCAGCAGGTTGTTAAACGCTCTTTCCTTTCCGATGAAAAAACATTGAAAAGAAAAGCCCAGGAAGCGTGGCTGTCCATCCAGCTTGAAAATAATTACACGAAAGACCAGATTTTTGAAATGTACGTGAATAAAATTTATTATTCAAACGGCATTCATGGTATTGAAACAGCTTCGAAGTTTTATTTTGATAAAACCCTTGATGAATTGGAATTGCAGGAAGCGGCGTTTTTGGCGGGTCTTCCGCAGAGCCCGAACAATTATAATCCATATAAACATCTTGAAAAAGCGGATAAGAGGAAAAACATCGTTTTATCTCTCATGTATCAGCATGGCAAAATCAGCAAAGAACAAATGGAAAAGGCTAAGAATATCTCTGTTGGCAAAACTCTCATCCCTCAAGAGAAGAACCAAAATGAGTCATATAAGTATGATTCTTTTGTAGATCAAGTCATCAGGGAAGTTGAAGAAATGGGAGATTATAACGTCTTTGCGGATGGATTGAAAATTTATACAACGTTGGACCCCGATGCACAGCAATATACCGAAAAAATGCTCTTTACGGATGAAGTCGTCCAATATCCTGATGAAAAGTTCCAGGCCGGAATCGTGCTGTTGGATACAAAATCCGGTGAGGTAAGGGCAATTGGCGGCAGCCGGAACCAGGATGTCAAACGCGGACGCAATTTCGCTACACAGTTGAAAGATAAAACACCGGGTTCTACGGCAAAACCGATTTTTGATTACGGTCCTGCCATTGAGTACCTAAATTGGTCGACATATGAACAGATCGTGGACGAACCATATACGTACACGGGCGGTACACCGATCAATAACTTTGACAGATCCCACCTGGGACAGATGTCCATCAGGGAAGCCCTGTACCGTTCAAGAAACATTCCTGCTTTAAAAGCTTTCCAGGAAGTCGGGCAGGAAAATGTAAAAGAGTTTGCAGAAAGATTGGGATTAGATGATCCTAAAATAGTGGAATCTGATGCAATCGGAGGGGGAGAACAGCATCCTTCCCCTATGACTCTTGCCGGTGCGTATGCAGCCTTCGGCAATAACGGAATGTATAACAAGCCGCATACGGTCAAAAAGATTGTTCTGATGGATGGCGAAACGGAAATCAAGAACAAAGTGGAGCCTGAAGTTGCCATGAAAGATTCAACAGCTTACATGGTGACGGATATGCTGAAAGACGTGCTGTCGGGCAAATCGGGTGCTACAGGAGGAGCAGCAGCCATACCCGGATTGCCGGTTGCAGGTAAAACCGGCACAACAAACTATAGTAAAGAAGACATCCTTAAATATAACATTCCTGACGGAAGCTCCCCCGACTCCTGGTTCGCCGGGTATACGACAAATTATACGATTGCAGTTTGGACAGGCTATGAAGAGAGAAAGAATCCGGTCCTTCCAAAGGATCTGACCATTGCTCAGCATCTATTCAAAAACCTGATGACGCATGTGTCGGCAGATGTTCAAACACCCGATTTCACCATGCCTAAAAGCGTTGTTCGGGCTGCGGTTGAAAAAGGTTCAAACCCTGCCAAAAAACCTAGTAAGTATACTCCTGAGAGCAATATTGTCTACGAGCTGTTTGTCGCAGGCACGGAACCGACCGAAGTATCACAGGCATATGATAAACTTGATGCCCCTTCAGTATCCGGGGAATATAAAGAGGATGGAAACCAGGTCGTTTTCTCATGGAGCCATCCGGACATGGATAAAAATGATATGAAATTTGAAGTGAAGGTAAACCTTGGAGGCGGGAAACAAAAAGACATCGGGACAACTTCAGACACAAGCTATACAATCAATGAAGTTGAACCCGGTGAAACATACGGAATTCAAGTTGTTGCAGTTGCAGGCTCTCAAAGGAGCGCACCAGGGTCTGCCAGCGTGACCGTCCCTTCGCAGGAAGATGAGGAAGATGAGGAAGATGTCCAAGACGAAGATGAAGATTCAGAAAATCAAGATGGCCAAGAAGACCAGGGCGATGAACAACAAAACGACCAGGATCAAAACCAAAATGATGATAAACAAAATGATAACAACGGACAACAGCCTGGAAATAACGGAAATGACGGGAATGGTAATCCCGGAAACGTGAATCCTGGAAATGGCAACAATGGCAATGACCAGGAAAACCCCGATAACCCTGATTCACCGGCCGATACCAATCCGGAAGGCCGAAGGGAAAATAACTGATTTAAAAAAATGGATGGCCTATTGGCCATCCATTTTTTTAACTATTTATCACTGTTGCATCTCTTTTCTTCATTCTTTTCTTCCCTTCCCTGCACAAATCGAGTAAAGGGCAAATATGGCATTGCGGATTTTGAGCTTTACAATGGTATCTTCCGAAAAAGATCATTCTGTGATGACTGATGGACCAAAGTTCTTTTGGAATTTTTCGCATTAATGCCTTTTCAACTTCTAATACGCTGTCTTTCCAGCGGCAGAAAGCCAAACGCTTGCTGACCCGTTCCACATGTGTATCAACTGCAATGGCAGGAATGCCAAAAGCCACTGAAACGACGACATTGGCTGTCTTGCGCCCAACCCCGGGAAGTTTGACGAGTTCATCACGGTCGGCCGGCACTTCTCCCCCGTATTCTTCCAAAAGCATGAGGCACAGCTTTTGGATATTCTTTGCTTTATTACGGTAAAGCCCAATGGAACGTATATCCTGCTGCAATTCCTCAACAGGCACTTTAAGGTAATCTTCCGGTGATTTATATTTTTTAAAAAGGGATTTGGTTACCTTATTGACAAGGACATCGGTGCATTGGGCCGATAATAAAACAGCGATGACAAGTTCGAACGGATTCGAATGATTCAACTCACATTCGGCTTCAGGAAACATTTCCCCCATTGTGTCGATGCAAAATCGGATTTCCTGCTTATTCAGCATATATTCACCTCCAATGTGTCAAAGGTCATGGTTCCAGCCAATTGTAAACCGGAATAGTCTTTGATGTTGTTTCTGTTGCGGGCTGGGCAGGCTGCTTCGTTTTTTGCCTGAATTGTATGCCCTGCATCCGCGCCTGTTCAAGAGTACGGACTCCGTTTCTCTTCCAATTGAATAAAATGCGGTCTATATAGCGAAAACTCAGCTTTCCCGCCAAAACCGCCTCCCTCAAAGCAGCTTTGATGATAACCGGGTCCTGTCCGTCATCATCCAGCCACATGGCCAGATTCTCACATTCCATCGGAGACAGCGGCCTTCCGAATTCCTGCTCAAAAAGGGTGTATAAGTCATGTTCCTCGAGCAATGTATGTTTCAAGCCGTTTTGCTTTTTATCAAATTTTAATTCATCGGCAAGCCTTGCCCACAATGAGCTCAATGAATATTTTTCAAAGCGGATCCCATCTTCTGAAAGTCCTTCCTCTATCGAAAGAATCTGCATTTGTACAAGTTTTCTTAACAGGCCGGAACATTCACTGCTGTTTATCGTCATTCTGCCAGCCAATTGTTCCGGTGTAGGAAACTCGTTGCCTGCCTCAATAAACGAAAGGATATGCAATAACAGTGCCAATTCTTTTTCATCCAAACCGATCTGCTTGTACTTCTGCATTAAAAGATTCGGGACCTGAATCATGCCGGCTTCCATCCACGACACTATTATATCTTTATCCATATTCAGCACCTCGTCTTTACTAGCGTGGAAACCGCTTTTTATCCTTCGATGCAAAGACCACGCACAAATTGCACGTGGCCTCTATATATTATTGACTTTTAGACTCCACAAAAGAATGAATTCGGCTGATCGCTTCTTCCAGCAATTCAAGCGATGCCGCATACGAAAGCCTGATGTTTTCCGGTGAACCGAAGCTGGAACCCGGCACGACAGCCACAAGCGCCTCTTCAAGCAATGCCCGTACAAAGCTGTCTACATCTTTATAGCCGGCAGTTTCAGCAGCTTCTTTGACGTTCGGATATAAATAGAATGCCCCTTGGGGTTTCAGGCATGTCACACCCGGAATATTTATCAGTTTTTTATGAATGATGTTCATTCTTTCTTCAAATGCCTGCCTCATTTTTTCTACTGGTTCCTGGGTTCCGTTATAAGCCTCAATCGCACCATATTGGGATGTTGTTGCCGGATTGGAAGTCGAATGGCTTGCGACGTCCGTCATGGCCTTGATGATTGTTTCGTTTCCCGCCGCATATCCAATTCTCCAGCCGGTCATGGAATGTGATTTGGACACCCCGTTGATAATGATGGTCAAATCTTTAAGTTCAGGCGACAATTGAGATATTGAAACATGCTCATGGCCGTCGTATAGAAGCTTTTCATATATTTCATCAGAGATGATCAATATATTGTTTGCTTTACAAACTTCCCCAATCTCGCCCAGTTCTTCTTTAGAATAGACCATGCCTGTCGGATTGCTCGGCGAGTTGATAATGACAGCCTTTGTTCGGGAAGTTATCGCATCTTCAAGCTGTCTGCCGGTAATTTTGAAGTGATTGGCTTCTTCTCCGTCGATGAACACCGGCTCTCCCCCAGCCAATTTTACCTGCTCCGGATAACTTACCCAGTATGGAGTCGGGATGATCACTTCATCCCCATCATTCAATATGACCTGGAAAAGTGTATAAAGGGCGTGTTTGGCACCGTTTGTAACAATGATTTCAGAAGCTTTATAATCAAGCCCTTGATCCCTTCTGAATTTACCGATGATTGCCTGTTTCAATTCAGCCAGGCCGCCGGCGGGTGTATACTTTGTATGTCCTTCTCCCATGGAACGGTATGCCGCCTGAATAATATTATCCGGGGTGTTAAAATCCGGTTCACCGGCTCCCAGCCCGATCACATCGAGGCCGCTCGCTTTTAATTCTTTTGCCTTTGCTGTAATGGCCAGTGTGGATGAAGGTGAAACTTTGGATACCCGATTTGATAATTCAATCATATACAACCCCTGCTTCCTCTATAAATTTTCTATTTTTCTCAACCATTTCCCAGAATCGAAATGGATGTAATAATAATTTAAGTTGGAGTTTTCATCCAGATAGGACAATTCCCAGACAGGAAGTTCCTTTTCCATCCCCAGCCTGACACCAAGAATCTCTTTAGGTTTTTTTTCGCTCAGTAATTTATTGACTGCGTCCTGCTTTGAGACACCGTCTGATATTTTCTTTACATGGACTTTATCTTTTTTATTGTCCGGAATCCATGCAGCGGCTTCCTGGCCTTTGCTGTTTTTTCCAATCACCACATAGTAAGTCCGCGAACCATTATATAAATAAAACTCGTCCGCGCTTTTTATGTCCGTCTCTGATTTCAGTCTTTCCTCAGCGGCATCCCTTGCCTTTTTCATGGGCGCCATCGCTTTGCTGTATACACATCCGCTTATCCCTGCAGCGATTAACAGGCAGGAAAGAATAATCGCGAGCCATTTATACATGTACATCCCTCGTTAATACAGAAAATCTTCGTTTTATTGAGCACGCGTTCCTCAATACACATATTTTGTTATTAATAACCGGCCCGTTTTCTGCCACAATATTAGTAAGCACGCGGTATCCCCATCATTATATCATGATGGCGCCGTCGTTTTTAAAAAATCTAGTCCACATTGTAAACGTCGCTTTCCGGCGGCGTTTTACTTTTTATCCAGCCAGCTTTCAACTGAAGGAATCAGGTGATCCAAGGGACCTTTTTCAAGCTTAATGGAAGGAATGGACTTTAGAAAAGCCTTTCCGTATGCAGATGTAATGACTCTCTGGTCAAATACGAAAAAAACACCGCGGTCTGTTTTTTTCCTGATTAGACGTCCAAAACCCTGTTTGAATTGAATAATGGCCTCAGGAAGAGAGTAGGCTGAAAATGGATTTTTTCCGCCTGCTTGTACATACTCCAATTTTGCAGCCGTAACCGGGTCATCAATTGGGGAAAAAGGGAGTCTCACGACGACAAGGCAGGATAAATCCTCTCCCGGAATATCGATGCCTTCCCAAAAACTGTTTGTTCCCAAAAGGATCGCCTTTTGAAAGTGCCGGAAGCTTTTTACAAGCCGGCTTCTGCTTCCTGACGAAACACCGTGGGCCAGAAGGACAAAATCCCTGAGCTCATTGCTGTCGTATAATAATTCATGCGTTTTTCGAAGCATCTCATGGGATGTGAACAAAACGAGCATCCGTCCTTCAGCCGCATTGGCAACAGCAATCAAGTGACAGGCTATTGACTCTGCATATTCCTCCATAGGAACAGAATTGATTTCCGGAAGATCTGTCGGTACAAGCAGTTTAACCTGCTTTTCATATGGAAATGGCGATTCAAATCGTGTTTCAATCCTGTCAAATGAATGAATGCCGATCTCCTCGCTAAAAAATTTAAATGAATTATTCACTGTTAGAGAGGCTGACGTCAAGACGACACTTTTATGTTCTTTAAAAAGCCGTTCGGATAAAAAACAGTTTATATTCAACGGCTGCCTATGAACGCTCGTTCTGTTCGCCATGCATTTTTGATCACTTTCCAGCCACATCACGTCACTGTTTTCCGATTGAGAGAGCAAATGTTTAACCTGTAACCCCATTTCAGTCCATTCCCCGTGAAAGCCGGCCATTTCTTCCAGGAACGCCAACTCTGCAGGTGAAAGTGAAGCCTGGCTTTTTTTGATGAGCATAAGCCGTTCCTGAATCCCCTGGGAAATAAGCTTATGGAAATCCAAAAAGCGCTCGGCACACATCATGACCTTCTGCCAGCTTCCCCCGGATCTGATCTGATCAGAAACCCTTAACTTGGCTCTTCTGTTTTTCCCTTTATTCGGCCGGGTACGCTTGAGCATTTGGCTCAGCAATGTAAATAAATCATCTGTTTCAGCCTCTATATTTTGAATCGCATGATCCACTGCGAAGGAATGAACAGAAGGAACAGCCGAAGCTTTGGCCGTATACCTTTCAAGAGTGTAAAAACGTTTCTTTTTTTCGGTTGTCCCTAATTTGCCCAGCAAAAACTTTATATGGTTGTAATCAAGCTTACGACCGAGCTTGGTCCGTACGGATTTTTCCAGGTGATGGGCCTCATCGATAACAATAAAATGGCTCTTTGGCAGAACTGGATGCTCCAAATCAGCGACAAGCATGGAATGGTTTGTAATGATAATATCCGCACTCTCGGCAAGATTTTTGGAGTGCAGGTAAAAGTCACGGGAAGTCCACGGGTCATTGTTCCTGTCAACAAACGACCCATCATTGCATATTCTCTTCCAGTAAAGCTTTCCTCCGCTTGACAGGTTCAATTCATCCATATCTCCTGTTTCTGTCTGCAGAAGCCAAATTAATATCTTCATTTTTGTGATCGTTTCATCATAAGAGGAGTCCGGTTCCTTAAGCGTCTGCTCGAACTTAAGCATGTTGATATAATGCTCCCTGCCCTTGATCAGGGCTGTTCTATAGGAAAAAGGAACAGCGTCTTTCAGGATTTTTATTTCTTTTTCCAGAATCTGATGCTGCAATTGAATCGTGTATGTACTAATGATGACTTTTTCCTGCCGGCCAACCGAAAAATAAACACTCGGAAGCAAATAAGCGATTGTCTTGCCGATGCCGGTACCTGCCTCTATAACAGAATGCGTGCTTGTCCGGAATGACTGGTATACTGTATCCATCATCTCGTACTGTCCGTTCCGGGACTCAAATTCTTTGAACAAAGGCTGCAGGAGTTTGACTTTGTCATCTATACCTTTTGGATAATCCAGTGATCGGATCGGAGCCTCCCCTGCCGGCATCTGTTTATTCTTCAGCACAATACCGCGAAACGATTCAAGGCCTTCGGGAAGGCTTTCCAGCCGGCTTTCCTTTTCTTTTTTGACCGACTCAAAAAAAGAAAACATGCTGCTGTTCAGGTTTTTCGATAATTCACAAAGCTTTTCCAGAGTCGCCATGGGAAGGTTTTTTGCTTTTTCCAATAGCATTAACAGCAATTCCGCTGTAGCAAGGGCATCACTGTCCGCCTGGTGCGGTGTAATATGCTCAAGCTCCATTTGATCTGAAAGTTCTTCCAATTTATAACTGTTAGCCTTTGGCAGGAGGATGTTCGCCAGCTCGACCGTATCCAAGGTTTTTTCAATGGGATTGGCAAAACCGGCATCTTCCAATTCCCCGGCAATAAAACTGCGGTCGAACTTTACGTTGTGGGCCACAAAAATCGCCCCATCCAATATGGAATGGATCACCCCGGCAATTTCTCCAAATCGGGGTGCTTCGGCTACCTCTTCTTCACCGATGCCTGTCAGTTCTTTAATAAAAGAAGGGATGGGCACTTCGGGATTGACAAAAGAAGTATATTGATCCGTGATGCGGGAGTTTTCCACAGTAACTGCAGAAATTTGTATCACCCTGGATCCTTTAACATATGAATTCCCCGTTGTCTCAACATCTACTACAACATATTTGCCTGCCATCCTCTTCACACCTTTAATCCTAAAACAATCGTTTCTCTTTAGTTAGTTTACCATATATGAGCCCTCTTTCCACCCGAAAATAATCGAACTAAACATCAATGATGATATTGTCGATGAGCCTTGCTTTTGAAAACTTGACAGCGGCAGCAACGATCACTTTTCCATTAGGAACGGAAATCTGCTCCAGTTCAGGAAAACTCAATAATTCCACATAATCAATATCTGCTTGCATATGGGTTCTGATATAATCTTTTACTTTTCCTGTGATGGCTGCAATGTCCTGCACGCCATCTTTTAATAATTCTTCCGCCTTCTGCAGGCTTTTATATAAGGCAGGCGCCTGTTTCCGCTCTTCAGGGGTCAAATAGACATTTCTTGAGCTGACCGCAAGGCCAGTTGACTCCCTGACTGTTTCGACAGGGACGATCTCAAGCGGAAAATCAAAATCTTCAACAAGACCGGACACAACGGCAAATTGCTGCGCATCTTTTAAACCGAAATAAGCGCGGTCAGGCAGTGTAATATGAAAAAGCTTGGACAATACCGTGACGACTCCGTCAAAGTGGCCCGGCCGGTTGATTCCGCATAGGACATCAGTCCTGTTTAATACGGTCATTTTTATGGATTTTTCGCTATTATACATATTTTCCGGGCTTGGCATAAATAAAATGTCGACGCCGGCTTCCTTCGCCAGCTTTGTGTCCCTTTCAGGGTTTCGGGGATAGGCATCAAAATCTTCACTAGGGCCAAATTGAAGCGGGTTGACAAAAATACTCATGATGGTAATGTCATTGTTTTTTTTTGCTTCTTTGAGAAGTGTCAAATGTCCTTCGTGCAAATAGCCCATTGTCGGAACAAATCCGATAGATCTTCCTTTTTCTTTATGTTGTTTCGCCAGCTGCTGCATTTCCTGCTTTGTCGTGATTGTGATCAATTCATTTTCCTCCTAAGAAAAGCGCAAGCGCCTTGATTAGCCCCGACAAGCACAAGACGATTCCCGAGGAGGCAGCTCTTCAGCCACCACAGGGAAGCGGCTTGTGACCTCGAGGGGCTAGGCGCTGGAGCTAGCCAAAGATAAACTTCTTTTATATAAATTTTTCCATAGCAAGTTATGCTTTCTTTCCTCCGTACAATGAAGCCAGTTCTTCCTGCTTCATTTCAAATGTATGTTTCTGAAGATCGGGGAACACGCCTGATTTTACTTCCTCCACGTATTTCCCAATGCCTGCTGATGCTTCAACATTTATATCTGCAAATTTTTTGACAAACTTAGGGACACGGTCAACACCGAATGTGACAACGTCATGAAAGACAAGAACCTGTCCATCTGTATCAGGGCCTGCCCCAATCCCGATTACCGGTATATTTATTTTGGAAGAGACCTCTTTGCCAAGCTGATGCGGAATACACTCCAATACGATGGCAAAAGCGCCGGCATCTTCACATTTTTTCGCTTCTTCAATCAATTCAGAAGCAGCCTCTGCCGTTTTTGCCTGAACCTTGTATCCTCCAAGGACTCCGGCTGTCTGCGGTGTCAATCCGAGATGACCCATGACAGGTACTCCCGCACTTGTCAGGGCTCTGATCGTTTCAATTACTTCTCCCCCGCCTTCAATCTTGACAGCATGCGTCCCGCTCTCCTGCATGATTTTACCTGCAGCCCTCAGAGCCTCTTCCTTGCTTATATGAAACGTCATAAAAGGAAGATCCGTGACAATAAATGTATCCTTCGCGCCACGCTTAACCGCTTTTGTATGATGAATCATATCATTCGTTGTGACGGGCACCGTCGAATCATAGCCCAGCACGACCATTCCCAGGGAATCACCGACAAGGATCATATCCACCCCGGCCTCTTCCGCAAGCTTCGCCTGTGGGTAATCATAGGCAGTGAGCATCGCAATCTTTTCCCCAGCTTGTTTCATTTTCAAAAAATCCGTTGTTGACTTCATTTTGTCCATCCTCCTTTTTTGTAGAGGATACGAAATGAATCAAGCGGCAGTTTAAACACCAAAAGGAGTCCTCCCCAAAAAAAGGCAGAAGGACTCCGCAACTGTCACTCGTTCGTTTCGGTCCTCTGTCCCCGTCCTTTTAGAGGATCAAGGCAGAAATAATCGTTTTTCCCAATATTTTGTGGTGCAGCTCAATAAATGATACCGCCCAAAAAAAGTATAGCAAATATTTCGTCGAAAGACCAATAAAAGCGGAAATGCCATCCAAGTTGGACTTAAGTTTGCTGTATATCGGCAGAATAAATATTGTGGATGATCCCTTCATCATCCTCAATTTTCAATATTCCTTCATCAGTGATCCCAATTGCCCGGCCGGCAATTACGCCCGTTACGGTAGTTGCCTTGATTCTCTTTCCGATGCTGATGGCGTAGCTTTCCCATAAAATACGCACAGGTTTAAATCCTTCCGTTATATATATTGAATAATATCTTTCGAAATATTTTAAGAAGGATTGAATAAGGGCAGCCCGTGAGACCTTTTCTCCTTTTTCAATAAAAAGTGATGTGGCCGTATGTGCAACATTCGGCGGAAAATCTTCTGGCCCGTGATTGGCATTCATTCCGATTCCGATGATCAAAGAAGAAATTTTATCGGACTCCGCTTGCAGCTCGGTTAAGATCCCGACCACTTTTTTTCCATTGATCAACACGTCATTCGGCCATTTGATTTCCGGTGTAATGCCCGTGATCTCCTCGATGGCCCGGGCTACGGCGACGGCGGTGATCAATGTGAATTGGGGGGCCTGTTGGGGCGGCAGATCCGGCCTTACAATGAGGCTCATCCAAATTCCTTTGCCGCTTAAAGAATGCCATTCCCTTCCAAGCCTTCCCCTTCCGGATGTTTGCTCTTCAGCCACGACAAGTGTTCCTTCAGGGGCCCCGTCATACGCCAGCTGATGCGCTTCCTTTTGGGTGGATCCAAGAGATTCATAATAGTGGACGTTTCTTCCGAACCGGTCGGTTTCAAGGCCGTATAGGATATCATTTTCAGTTATATCTTCAGGAGTGCTGACAATCCTGTACCCTTTGTTTCTGACGGCTTCCAGAACGAAACCGTCTTTCCTTAATTCCTCAATATGTTTCCAAATGGCCGTTCTGGAGCAGCCGATGATTTCCGCCAGAGCCTGTCCCGACAGAAATTCTCCGCCCGCTCCTGAGAGTGCCTCAATCAATTGTTGTCTTATAGAAGCCCGCAAGTTTTTATCCACCTCCTGATTTCTTGTTTGTCATTGGCAACTGCCCCGTCCAACACAGCTTTTATAATGTTTTCCAGCAATTCTTTCACCCAGGGGCCGCCGGGTGTACCTGCCCATCTCAACAGATCATCGCCTGTCACAGCCAACTGATCCCTTGCTTTTATGGCGAGCTTATCAAAATTGTCATTGATCCGCTTTACGGAGCTATCAGCCGGCCTGTGCTGAATGACTTGGTAAACGGTCTCGACAAGTACTGCCGAATCCCTTCCGGCAGTAAACAAATGATAGGCCGTCCAATCATGATCGATTCTCTGCTTTAAAAAATCCAAGGCACGGACCAATGCCTTAATCTTTTTTGCCGGCAGCTTCCATTTTTTTAGCTGTCCCGCACTGTCGGCGGTATTTGAAAAGTGCAAAGCCAAAAGCCACATCTGATTTTCATTCAATGTTGAAACACCATAATCCAGACTTGTTAAAAGGACATCTCTTTCGCTGAATAAGGAGGGAAGATATTGATAAAGCCCGCTTTTCAAAAGGATTTGAAATGCCTCCGCTTTGTGGGGCCCATCCAGCATTTTAACCATTTCAGACATGACTCTTTCCACAGCGATATGCTGAAGAAGGTGTGCATGAACTTCTATTGCCTTTTCCGTTTCCGGTTCAAGCCGGAAACCGAGCTGGCTTACAAAACGGACCGCCCTCATCAAACGCAAGGCATCCTCTTGAAACCGCTCATCAGCTGAACCGACCGTTTCAATCACCTTATCCTTCAGCGCCTTCTGTCCATCGAATGGATCGACAAGCGAACCATTTTTATCCATGGCTATCGCATTCATTGTAAAATCACGGCGTTTCAGATCCTCTGTCAATTGGCGGACAAAGGAAACAGACTCAGGGCGCCTGTAGTCCTTATATTCAGTCTCCGTCCGGTATGTAGTGACCTCAAAACCCTGTCCATTCCTAATCACGATAATTGTGCCGTGGGCAATGCCGACATCCACAGTTTTTGGAAATATGGCTTTTAATTCTGCGGGCGTTGCGGAAGTGGCAATATCAACATCATGGATGTCTTTCCCGAGCAAAAAATCTCTGACCGATCCGCCCACAAAATAAGCCTCATATCCTGCCTTTTGAATATCCTCGATAATCGGAAGTGCCGACAAAAATGGTTCCTTCATGATTTCATCCTTCTTTCTTGCTGCCAAGAACGGATTCGTATAAATCTTCGTACTGGGAAACAATCATATCAGAAGCAAAACGCTCACCGGGAACGGCCATCGCCTGCCGGGAAAATCGGTCCAGCAATTCTTCGTTTTTCAGTAAAAGCAATGCTTTATCCGCAACTTCATCTGTATCGCCAAGCTCGCATAAAAAGCCGTTATATCCATCTTCAATCACTTCCGGAATGCCGCCGACCCTTGTTCCGATACATGGAACGCCGCATGCCATCGCTTCAAGGGCGACAAGGCCGAAGCTTTCTTTTTCCGATAAAAGAAGCATCAGGTCACTCATCGAATAGAGTTCTTCCAAATGATCCTGCCGGCCGAGGAACAACACTTCTTCCTCCAAAGACAGCTTTTCCACAAGCCCGCAAATATCTGTCATTTCCGGGCCGTCACCGACAAGAAGTAATTTGGCCTTTATTTTAGATGCGATTTTTGAAAAAGCGATGACAACATCATGGACTCTTTTTACTTTTCTAAAATTGGAGACATGAATAACCACTTTTTCTTCCGGTGAAATTCCATATGCCTCTTTCAAACCTTCTATATTCACCTTTTTATAGATTCTGTCATCAATGAAATTGTGAATCACTTCTATGGATTGATCAGGTGCCACCAATTCTTTTGTCTGATCGGCCAATGCATGGGAAACTGCGGTAACCCGGTCTGATTTTTCGATTCCGAACTTGATCGCCTCCGCAAGTGTTGAATCATATCCCAAAACGGAAATATCTGTCCCATGCAAGGTCGTTACAACCTTCACATCCGTTCCGGACATCTGTTTGCCCAAAATCGCGCAAACCGCATGCGGAATAGCATAATGCACATGTAATATATCAAGATTTTCCCTTTTTATAACCTCTGCCATTTTACTTGCTAACGCAATATCATAAGGAGGATATTGAAAAAGCGAATATTGATTGACCGTTACTTGATGAAAAAAAATATTATGATGCCAAAGGTTCAGCCGAAACGGAATATTTGAAGATATGAAGTGAATCTTATGGCCCCTTTCAGCAAGATGTTTTCCGAGTTCCGTTGCAACCACACCGGAACCGCCCACTGTCGGATAGCAAGTAATGCCGATTTTTAGTTTCATAATCCTTCCCCAAAAATGTTTTGATTGATTAAAAGCGGCCGGTCTGTTTTAAATCCTTCTGCAAAAGTGACACCGGCCTCCAGTCCGTAAATTCTCTCTCTTGCTTCAACTCTTTCCAAATATCCATCTGTCAATGGAGTTTTAACACCTGATTCACCCGGAAGAAACTGCGACTGGTATGCCTGAAGAGCAGCGAGCTTTTGATCCATGAATCCGGAAATATCCACGACAAAATCTGGTCTTGGCTGGCTGTTAATAAAATAGTAGAACAGATTCATTGCCTTATGGGCGCTATAGCCGCCAGGGGTCTCATACTTTCTGATTCCTGCTGAAAAAAAGGCTTCCTTTACGAGTTCAGCGCAGCGTCCGTGATCAGGATGCCGATCTTCGGAAAATGGAGCAAATATAAGAGTCGGGGTATATTTTCGGATCAAATCGGCTATCTGACGGATGTATTCATCCTTGAAAAATAGTCCGCGGTCCGGCAGCTTCAGATTTACTCTTTCGAGTACGCCAAGCTTGCCGGCAGCTTCCGCTGCCTCCCGCTGCCTTGTTTCCACGGTTCCATTAGAGGATAGCTCCGCCCTCGTCAAATCGCAAATCACTACATTCCTGCCGGATGCTGTCCATTTATATATGGATCCTGCCATTCCGATCTCCACATCATCGGAATGGGCCCCAAATGCAAGTACATCAATACTCTCTTGAATCAACTGGATCCCACCTTAATCTAAAATGGATTCAAGCCCATAAACCAAGGTATCCAATCCCATGACTGTTTCGACGGATACTTTTACACCGGACATGAAAGAAGCGCGGTTATAAGAATCATGCCTGATTGTCAAAGTCTGCCCGCCGGCTCCGAACAGAACCTGTTGATGGGCAATCAATCCCGGAAGCCTGACACTGTGGATGCGCATGCCTTCAAAATCGGCGCCGCGTGCACCCGAAATCGTTTCCTTTTCATCTTCATGCCCCTGTTTTCTCGCTTCCCTGTTATTGCTGATCATTTCTGCCGTTTTAATAGCGGTGCCTGAAGGCGCATCAAGCTTTTGATCATGGTGCATCTCTATGATTTCTACATCATCAAAGTATTTAGCCGCCATTTCTGAAAACTTCATCATCAAGATAGCACCGATGGCAAAATTTGGAGCGATAATGCACCCAATCCCCTTCTCTTCCGCCAATCCCTTTAATTCATCAAGCTGTTCAGGAGTAAAGCCTGTCGTTCCGACAACCGGCCGCACATGATGTTCAAGCGCAGTTTTTGTATGTATATATCCTCTTTCGGGAGTTGTTAAGTCAATCAGAACATCTGCATTTGCCTGTTGGAAACATTCTGCAGGATCCGTAAATACAGGAACATCCAAACCTGCAAAGCCTTCCACATCGGAAAGGAGCGTTCCTTCATTCTTCCTGTCAATTACTGCAGCAAGTTCAAATTGCGGCGTCTCTTTAACAAGCTGGACTGCTTCTTTTCCCATCCGGCCGCGAGGGCCCGCCACTATTATCCGAATTGTTTCATTCACTAACATCACCTTCGTCCTTTTTAGTCCATCTGTCTTTATCTCTCGTTTTAAATTTATGCATCACTTGATCGTGGGCTGTCTGCAGATCTATATCAAGCGAGTTCGCCAGGCAAATGATGACGAAAAGCAAATCGCCAAGTTCTTCTTGGACCGTATTTTCTTTTTCGTCGCTTTTCTTCTTTTTCTCTCCATAATAATGGTTGACTTCCCTGGCCAGTTCACCAAGTTCTTCTGTCAACCGGGCAGTCATCGCAAGCGGGCTGAAATAGCCTTCCTTGAACTGTCCTATGTATTCATCCACTTCACTCTGGAGCTGCCTGATTGTTTTATTATCCTCCATTTGTGCTCACCTTCTTACCATATGTTAGCTAATTCTTTTTTCATATACAAACGAAAGTGCTCAATTGCTTGAAGTTGCTGTTATATTCCTGTATTGGTTATAATTAGAATTCCAAAATTATTTTGTTGCAGGGGGCGTAGCGGTGTTTTTTCAATTAAAGATTAAAAATATTCTCCTGATTCTTTTGGGAGCTGCCATATTTGCATTCGGACTCGTACACTTCAATATGCAAAACAATTTGGCTGAAGGCGGATTTACAGGAATAACTCTCCTTCTATACTTCCTTTTCAATATTGATCCGTCATACAGCAACCTTGTTTTGAATATTCCCCTCTTTTTGGTCGGATGGAAATTGCTCGGAAAAAAATCCTTTCTTTATACAGTAATCGGAACGGTTGCAGTTTCCGTTTTCCTGTTCATTTTCCAAAGGTTCCAAATCGCCATACCGCTTGAAGGGGATCTTTTTCTCGCCGCCCTGTTTGCCGGGGTATTTGCCGGCATCGGCCTGGGAATCATTTTTCGCTTTGGCGGAACAACCGGCGGTGTAGATATTATCGCACGACTCGTCTTTAAATATAAAGGAATTAGCATGGGAAGGACAATGTTTGCATTTGATGCGACTGTAATTCTTGTTTCGCTTTTGACTTATTTGAACCATAAGGAGGCTATGTATACACTTGTTGCTGTTTTTGTCGGCGCCCGCGTGATCGATTTTATGCAGGAAGGGGCGTACGCTGCAAGAGGCGCCATGATCATATCCGAAAAGCGTTATGACCAGCTGGCAGCTGCCATCATGAAAGAAATGGGCAGAGGAGTCACCATGCTGAAAGGCTATGGCTCGTTCACAAAGGAAAATAGAGAGGTTCTGTACTGTGTTGTAGGCAGGAATGAAATAGTGAATTTGAAAAGGATCATCCATGCCATTGATCCCCATGCCTTCGTATCCGTCATCGTCGTCCATGATGTCATGGGAGAAGGATTCACTCTTGACGAAAACAAGCGGCCAATTGATATATAGAAAAGCGGAGGGCGGCCGATTAGGGGCGACCTCGAGCCCCTGCCGCCCGGAGCTGGACATATAGAAAAGCGGAGGCGCTCGTTTAGCGACGTACAGACTGGACGACTCCTGACGAGATAAAGGAAACACGGCGATGCCGCAGGCGAGCCGATGTTGACTTATCGTAGGAAGGAGGAGGAAGTCTGCTAGTCGCTGAGCGCCGGAGCTGGACAAATAGAAAAGCGGAAGCGCTCGTTTCCTTTAAAAAATAAAAAAAGCCGAAACAGTTAACTTTGGCTGTTTCGGCTTTTTAATCCTCTGCTATGTTACATTTCAAACCTCTTATTCATCCCTGTTGACAAAGATTAAAATGAGACGAAGCAGTTCCATTACTGCCACTGCCGCTGCAGCAACATAGGTCATGGCTGCTGCATTCAAAACTTTTCTGGCATCCCGCTCTTCCCTGTTGCTGATCAATCCAAGAGATACCATCTGATCCATCGCCCTGGATGATGCGTTGAACTCAACAGGCAGCGTAACAACTTGGAATAAAACCCCTGCTGCCATAAGAATGATCCCGATCAAAAGCATATTGGACATTGCTGTTGATAGCAGGCCGATAATAATGAAAATCCACGCAATGTTCGAACTGATATTGGCCACAGGAACCAATGCATGCCGGAAACGGAGTGCTGCATAGCCTTGTTGATCCTGAATGGCATGCCCTACTTCATGCGCGGCAACAGCAGCCCCTGCAACAGAGGGACGATGGAAGTTCTCCGAAGACAAGTGAACCGTTTTCGTCATCGGATTGTAATGGTCGCTCAGCACACCCGGAGTTTCTTTGACTTGGACATTGTACAGTCCGTTTGCATCTAGTATTCGTCTTGCAACTTCGGCTCCCGGCATTCCCTCCGCTGAGGCAACCTTTGAAAATTTATTGTACGTATTTTTCACCTTGAATTGTGCCCAAATCGGGACAATCATGATGATAAGAAAATAGATTAAGAAACCTCCCATTTTTACCCTCCAATAACTGTTTCTCTACTTTTATTCTAGTTAATTTAACGATCACGGTCAATTATTTCGATCTTTCCTCTTCTTTTGCTGTCTTTCTCCTTTATACTTTCTCCAGCCTACATAAGAAAGAGTTAGAATGATAATGCTGCCGGTCATGGAGATGACCCACCAAAGAGAAGGATCAGCTTCGTCCTCGTCGGGATCGGAGAATATCTTCTGAAGGTCCTGTTCCAGGGAATCCAGATGGGCTGTCCATTCTTGCTCGGAAAAGCCGGACCTGTACCGATCTATAAACGTTATTTTCGAATCCAATTTTTGCAGCTTATCAGCGGCCAGATCGATTTTTAAGCTCGGCTGAATAACAGTATAAGTCGCGAGGAACGTATTAAGGTTTTGGTTGTAAGCCTCTTTGTCCCCTTCCAAAGCTGCGTTTTTCACCTCTTGAAAATCTTTCAAGACAGAGGCCTCCATTTCAATCCACATCGGTTGATGGGTAGAGGAAATCGCATCCGCGGCCAACCGAAAGGAAGTGACAAGTCTGACTCTTTCATCATGACTCATATTTATATTTGTCACAGCCCTCAGCGCTTCGTGATGGGAGGCTGTGAGCACTCTCAACTCATCCATTGTAAACTTTCCGTCTTTGACCCCCTCTTCCGAAAACCGTACTGCAAATCTCTCAAGGATCGACTTAGCTTCCTCCAACCGGGAGAATTTGGTCAGCTGCAAGGCTTCATCAGCCATTTGATCCAACTCGGCTAGTGTTGAATCGGAAGAAGCGAATGCAGAATATCCGCCAAAGGCAAGGCAAAAAGTTAGTAGAATTGCTGCAAATGGTTTCATAAGGGTCCCCCCTCCTCATACTCCTGTTAATAACGTATGAGGAAGCGGACAAGAATAGACCTGTCCCAAACTGCTAAATCATTCCTGTTCCCGGTACTTTTTTCGATAGACATAAATGGCTGTACCGATTGAAAAAATGCTTAACCAAAAGGTGAAGTACCCGATTTCTCTCACATACAGCTCAAGGCCGGGATATTTCGGATATTGCATGAAAACGTAGTCTATCACATCATTATGAAGCGTCCATGCACCAGCCGCAAGGACATGCCAAAGTTTAAACTTATAAAATTTGGCAAAAAGAATACCTTGGACGGCCATTGCGCCGTGGGAAGCAATGAGCATATAACCCTGCCACGGAAGATAGCCGGTAACCTTAAGCGTTAAAATATTCATGACCACGGCCCAAACTCCATATTTGACCAGCGTAATCAATGCAAGCGCTTCAATAAGAGGGTAATTTTTATTGCGAAGAAACGCAATCAATGCGAAAACAAAAAACAAACTTGCCGTTGGACTGTCGGGGACAAACGGAATGAAAATCAATGGAGTGACATCCAACTGGGGTATGTACCAATAATAACCGTAAACCGTTCCGGCTATGTTTACAATGAATAACAGCCATAAAAAACGGCGATCCATTAAATAAGCAGTAATATAGTTCATATATTCGGCTCCCGAAAAAATAAAAGCCGGCATGATGCCGGCTTTTATTTAAATTCTATTTTAAGTTCAAATACAGCGCCGATGCGTCTGCGCATTGTATATTATTCCTCAGGTTTCAATGAGGCGATAAATTCTGCCAGCTTGTCCAGATCTTCATCTGATCCCTGATACTGATCTGCAGGCATCGAACCAATACCATTATGGGCGATGTCTTTAATCTCATCAGGAGAGAGATCCAAATTGACTAAAGGTGGAGCGGCCGGACCGCCTTCGAGGTTTTCACCATGGCAGTTAATACAGCTTTGTCCAGCGTATACTTGATAGCCTTCCGATTCCTGATCAATTTCAACCTCTGGACCTTCAACGATTTTTCCTTGCTGTTCAGCAGCAGCCCAATCGTGGGTCACAACGGATTCCCATGTCAGATAAAAGACAGCAGCGATACCTAATAACATGAATCCGGTAGCAAACGGACGTTTTGACGCACGGCGTTCCGGACCACGATCCAAGAATGGCGCGAGCAATAAGGCTCCGAATGCAAGGCCGGGAATAACTGCAACACCAATGATATTAAATGGCCCTGAAGCAAATTGGTATTTTATTAATTGGTAAAGAAACAAGAAATACCAGTCAGGCATTGGAATATACCCTGTATCCGTCGGATCGGCAATACGTTCGAGCGGGGCCGGATGGGCTGCGGTCAAACATAAGAAGCCGGCGAGGAATACAGCTCCAACCATCCATTCCTTGAGCAGGAAGTCCGGCCAGAATGCTTCGGTTTTACCCGGGTATTCAGAATAGTCTTTAGGAATGTTCGGCTTGCGCAGGGAAGGATCAACAATCCGGGAGTCGCCGACAAATTTCATTCCTTTTCCTCGTTTCATTTTGTCCCCTCCTTAATCTGTCATTTCATTCATTTTGCAATAATAGGCTGCTACTTATAGAGGGCCGGAAATACCCTGTCTCCTAATCAAGACAAAGTGAGCGCCCATTAAAGCAAGCAATGCAGCAGGAAGGAAGAAAACATGAATCGCAAAGAATCGAGTCAATGTTTGAGCCCCAACAATGGTTGGATCTCCTGCTATTAAAGTTTTCATAGGAACTCCGATAAACGGAAGTGATTCAACGATATCCAATGTAACCTTCGTTGCAAATAATGCTTTCATATCCCATGGAAGCAAGTAGCCTGTTAATCCAAGGGCCAACATGACAAAAAAGATAAGGACTCCTACGACCCAGTTAAGTTCACGCGGCTTCTTATATGCTCCTTGGAAAAACACGCGCAACGTATGTAAAAACATCATAACGATAACAAGACTGGCACCCCAGTGATGCATCCCGCGAACGATTTGGCCGAAAGCCACTTCATTTTGAAGATAATATACTGATTCCCATGCATTTTTAATATCAGGCACATAGTACATCGTCAAGAACATGCCCGATAGAATTTGGATGACTGTAACAAAGAATGTCAATCCGCCAAAACAGTAAACAAACGCAGAGAAATGGTGTGCCGGGTTAACGTGCTCTGGCACTTCATGGTCTGCGATGTCTCTCCATATCGGCGTAATATCCAATCGCTCGTCAATCCAGTCGTACATTCTGTTCAGCAATCATTACGCCTCCTTTACTTCTTTCTTACGAATGGGTTTTCTACTGGATTACCCAACATTAAAAAGCCGTCTTTTTCCTTGACCGGATAAGCGTCCAGCGGTCCTCTCGGCGGTGTTCCCGGAACATTGTTGCCGTCTTTTGTGTAAAGGCCGTTATGGCATGGGCAGTAAAACTTATTTGGGTGATCCTCACTGCCTTCCCAGTTAACCGTACAGCCCAAGTGCTTACAAATCGGAGAAAGGGCTACGATTTCACCTTTCGCATCTTTATATACCCAAGCTGATTGCGTAACGTCGGAAGTATACCATGCATCCTTTTGTTCATAACTGAAGTCAACTCGGACAGGTTCTTCAGTAATATCGGCAACTTTCTTATCAGTCATTTTAAAGTCGCCGCCGGCTTGTGCCTTCAATACAGGATCCACTGCAAACCGAACCATCGGCATCAACATGCCTGCTGCCATAAATCCGCCCACTCCCGTCAGTGTATAGCTGAGAAATTGGCGTCTTGTTACAGGATTCTTGCTCATCCTTTTCCCCCCTCTGTCAGTAAGGTAAGTCCATCGGACAATATATTGCGCACATTTACAAACTGGGACATAATTATGATATATCAATAAAACTGGAAGGTCAATAAAATACCATTGCAATACTTGTCAACTATGTGGCGATTAACCTATACGGATGCCTGCCATCCGTTGACAATCCCTTTCATCAGCTGTTTTACCTGATCTTCCATGATGGACTGCTTGTATTGTTCGTCCATGTCTTGCAGCGGGATGGACGGGATGAACAACAGTGATTCAGGCGCAAATTGTTCCATATTTCGCCAAACCGGGTCAGAAGTCAGAAAAAATACATATTTGAACCCGCTTTCCTTGATCGTTTCTTTCCATTTAAGGAGACCGCCGGCTTTCTTGCTTTCATCTTCATCGCTAAGATATGTATACGGCGGCAAAAAAAGCATCCTGCCCTTGAATTGCCTTTCAAGGTGCAAAGACAGCAGCTGTATGAACTCGCCCTTTTCCACTGTTGGCTTCATGCTCTGGCCCAGTCCAATTGGAACGAGCGGGACAACCGCTGTGTCAATATATTCTTTCTCTTCCAGATAGACATCAATGTCTTTTGCCTTCCATTGCATTTTCCACACTCCTATTATGCACTTCATTACTGTTTATCATTCTAACAGAAATAAAAATATGAAACAAAAAAAGCTATGTGCTTAAACGCCAACATAGCTTTATACGCAATAAATCCTCCTGGGCACCGGAGGATTTATTGCTGTTCCCTTAATTCTTTGAGCCTTAATGCCAATTCATCAAAGCTCTTTTTGTCGTATTGGTCGAGCGCTTCATCAATAGCTTTCAAAAGCTTGCTTTCCTGATATTTTCTCAGGCTTTCCTTTAAAAATTGCTCTGCGGCCGATTTATCTTTTTCACTGATATACACTGTTTTCTTGACGAATGGATTATCTTCCAACACTGCGGCGTATTGATGGCTTGCATTGGATGCACGAAAATTGATCTGGATATAAATATCCTCATCCCTGTTCAAACGGATATCATGGAACGATTTTTCCGCGTCTGTCGTCATGATATTATCCTTGTAGAAACGGAAGGGCACTTCCTTTGTGCAATGGGTAGACATGATCAGGCCCCGCGGGCAAAATTGCGCTTCCTCGACAAAGTGGACTTTTTCCATTAGCTGATCGTGACTCATCAGATAGTTCAGAATCCAGACGGATTCCCTTCTTTTTAATTGGTACCTATTTAAAAACCAGCGAATAAAATCTTTTTTCTCGTTGACAGATACAGGGGTGGCCATCATAATCCCTCCTCTGCAATTTTTATTCCACGGCTACTCCTCAAGTCGATCAATAATTTCAAGCCATTCTTCGTTCAAAGGATCCAACGAGCTTAAACGTCTGAATACAGCCGCCCCCTCGCTTCTCATTCCTTCTTCCATCAGAAAAAATCCATAGTCCTTTAGAAAATCCATGTTGTTTTTAAGTTCATTATATGCAAGCTTGTATTCATTTAATGCCTTTGAATATTGTTCCGTCTGCTGGTAACTGTAGGCAGCATCCCAGTGAAGATGGGGATCATCTGCATTCTCAAGGTTTGATATGACATCCAGTATTTCTTCATGCCTCTCCTGGTGCAAAAGGAGCTTGTTCAGCAGGCTGGCCGCTTCCGTCGATTCGGGATCCAATGCAAGTGCATGGCGAAGATGGTTTTCCGCTTCTTCTTCCCGGCCGGCTTTCATCAGCAGTCCGGCAATATAAATGTATAAATCGACATTATATTCATCTGCTGCCAATCCTTGTTCTGCTGTTTCGATTGCCTTATCCAATTCGCCCAGTTGGTCATGGGATTTTGCCAAATAAAGATAAAGTGCATGATATTCATGGTCCATGGCTTTTAATTCTTCGAAGGCATTCTTTGCTTTTTTGTATAGACCTGCCTGAAAGGATGTCAAACCATAGCCGAACAACACATTCAGATCCTTATTACTTTCCAAAGCCTTCTCATAATACGGAATGGACTCTTCAAAAGCGCCTCCGGCACTTAAGGCTTCTGCCAGTCTTGCATATATATTATTGCCTGCCACTGTTTCCTCTCCGGCCTTCAGCAGCCTTTGATAAGACGCTACTGCCTCAAGGAACCGTCCCAGCGACATGTATAATTCTGCCAGTGCAAAATCGATCACCGGCTCATCCCTGTACATCTCTTTTGCCTTGAGAAGCTTTTGCTCGCTTACTTCATATAAGCCCTGCATTTGATATAAATCGGCTTCCAGAAGCATTGCGGCTGCATAGTTCGGATCAGTCGGATCGACCGATTCCAAATATGGATAGGCTTCCTCGTCTTTTCCCAGGTCGATCAGCAATTCAGCCATCATGATCTTCAATTCATTCTCCTCGGGAAACTCTTCAAGCAACTTTTCATTTAGCTCCTTCGCTTCCTCCAGGAATCCATACTGTGACAACTGTTCCGCCAGGAAAAATTTTTCTTCCGGAGAGCCGGATTTCTTCACTTTGTTAAAAACTTCTTTTGCTTTTGACAAATCCTGCAATTCAATATGCTTCAGCACCAATTCAGCATCATTCATTCATATGGTCCTTTCAGAGAAAGTGAATGTTTAATAATATTTCTACAACAAATAGGAAATATCCTCTTTTTTGTTATTGAAAATAGTGAAAAGCAACTAAGCTTTACTTTTCACTGCCGTCTTTCATCATTTCATATGCGTGTTCAAGGGCGTTTTCTTCCACTTCTTTTAATACCGGTCTCCCAACGGCTTCCAGCAGTACAAATCGCGGACGTTTTGCAATGGTCTTCTTGTCCCGCTGCATACCTTTATATGCATCTTCAAACGAAAGATCGGGCGGGATTTCCAGTCGATAGCCGAGACCTTTCACCCATTCTTCAAAACGGCTTATCGGAAAGGACAGGCCCAGCACTTCCTTGCTCACATGAAGTGCATAAACGATTCCTGCCATCACAGCCTCGCCATGGGTTGTTTTTCCATAGCCCAGAGAGGATTCAATGACATGCCCCAATGTATGGCCCAGGTTTAAAACGGCACGAAGCCCGCTCTCCTTTTCATCTATTGAAACAATATTTGCTTTTATTTCCATTCCCCTTTGCAAAACATGCGTCAACTGTTCATCCGTCATTTCATGCAAATCCTTTATTTCGTCCATGAGCATGTTTAGTAGATCGGGATCGGCAATCAACGCATGCTTCACCGCTTCTGCAAAACCGGAGCGCACCTCATGGTCCGGAAGGGTCTTGATAAAATCTGTATGATAAATGACGGCCTCGGGCTGGTGGAAGGCCCCAATCATATTTTTCCCCAGCGGATGGTTGATCGCAGTCTTGCCTCCGACAGCGCTGTCGTGAGCCAAAATGGTTGTCGGAACCTGGATGAAAGAAATGCCTCTCATATACGTTGCTGCAACGAACCCGGCCAGATCGCCCACTGCGCCGCCTCCAAAAGCTATGATGCACGACTTTCGGTCAAGCCCCTGTTCAAGCGCAAATGTCAGGCAAGATTCATAGACGGACATCTGTTTCGCTTTCTCCCCTGAGGGAACTGTATATACTGAATAATCAACGTTTTCCGGCAATGCAGATTGCAGCGTGTCCAAATGAAGCCGGCCGACTGTTACATCTGTAATGATCAAAAGGTTTGTAAAGTTGTTTTTTTGAATCACTTGCGGAAGCTCAGCCAAGCCATTTGGTTTAATATAAATCGGATAGCTTTTTGATGCTGTAAGAACTGTAATTTCCACTCGGATCACCTCGTTGTTCTTTCTATTTTACGACTTTCTGACAAAATTTGAAATAAAAAAACACCTGCCACGAAGCAGGTGGAGTAAATATTAATAAATCCAGTTATTGGCCAGCTTGGAATACTCGATAAGCTCGCTGTCATTGAAGAACAAACCGATTTCCCTTTTCGCGCTTTCGGGAGAGTCTGATCCGTGAATGATATTCTTGCCGACAGTTACTCCGAAATCACCGCGGATTGTACCAGGAGCTGCCTCTGCAGGATTTGTTGCCCCCATCATTTGGCGGGCTGTCGCAATGACATTTTCACCCTGCCATACCATTGCAAAGACCGGTCCTGAAGTGATGAACTCTACCAATTCACCGAAGAACGGACGCTCTTTATGTTCACCGTAGTGCTCCTCGGCCAATTCGTTTGAAATGTTCATCAATTTCGCCCCGATCAGCTGGAAGCCTTTCTTTTCGAAACGTGAAACAATCTCACCGATTAGTTCTCTTTGAACCCCGTCGGGTTTAACCATTAAAAATGTTTTTTCCATGAATGTCACTCCTGCCATAATATCAGTATCATTTTCCTTGAAACTCAAGAAAGATAATATCACTTTTTTTAACAGCTGGCAAATATTGAAAAATGGCTCAATATCTTCTTCTGCCGATATAATTTGCGATTTCTTTCAGCGGCCTTTTCGCCTTGCTTTCTGGAAGCTCCTCGAGAATACCTAGGGCTTTGTCAAGATATCTCCTGCTAAGCTGATGGGACTGCTCAATAGCCCCGGTGTCTTTGATCAGCTTGATGATGCGGCTCATTTCTTCTTTATCTGTTTTATGGCTTACTTTTTCAATTTTCGCCTTTACTTGAGGATCACGCATGGCATATAAAGCAGGAAGGGTTACATTTCCTTGGCGCAAATCATCACCTGCAGGCTTGCCCAATTCTTCTTCACTGGAAGTGAAGTCCAAAATATCATCCGTGATCTGGTATGACATTCCGATAAAATATCCGAATCTGTACAGCCGGCGGTAAATGGACTCTTCGGTGTTTCCGGCAATGGCACCGAGTTCACAGCTGACGGCAATCAGAAGTGCGGTTTTCCTTTTGATTCTTCTTAAATAATTTCTTAATGGCTGGTCAAACCAGTATTTATCTTTTATCTGTTCGATTTCACCGATGCAAACCTCGACAATGGCCTTGGATAATTTCTTATGTAAGAGCGGGTTGGGGATGTCGGTCATATATTCCAATGACCTGGCCAATATGTAATCTCCGGTATACATGGCTACGCGCTCATCCCATATATAATTGATCGTGGGCAGGCCCCTTCTCATATTGGCATCATCAATGACATCATCATGGACAAGTGACGCCATATGAATCAATTCAAGAGCCATCGCTACGTTTTTGACTGTTTCAATACGGTAGTCCCCAAATTTTGCAGACAATAATACAAACACCGGGCGAATCCGTTTGCCTCCTGCTTTCAGCAGCTTGAAAGATGCGTTTTCCACCAGTTCGGAATTTGAAGAAACAGCTTCTTCGAGCTCTTTTTCAATTAAGTCCAGATCAGATTTAAAATTCCTATAAAGCCAAGTCAGTTTCATAAAATTTCCACCCAGTTATTCTAATTTCTGCTTTACGCCAATATGCGCTGCCGCAGCTCCCCCGCTGAAAGGTTTATATATGACGTCGACAAAACCGGCACGCCAGAACATTTGAGCAAGCTCATCCATACCCGGGAAGTCCCGTGCCGACTCTTGCAGCCATGAATATTCTTCATAGCTTTTTGCAAAAATTTTTCCGAACAGCGGCATGAGAAAACGGAAATATGCATAATAAATCTGCCTGAATACCGGGAGGGTCGGTTGGGAAGTTTCCAGACAAACAGCCATTCCGCCGGGTTTTGTCACACGATGCATTTCTTTTAACACCTGCATGTAATCAGGGACATTGCGAAGCCCGAATCCGATTGTTACATAATCAAAGCTGTTGTCATCAAACGGAAGCTCCATCGCATTGCCCTGGATCAAATCCACATGTTCCAAACCCTTTTCTTTCAATTTTTCTTTGGCAACCGCGAGCATGTTCTTGCTGAAATCAAGCCCGACCACCCGGCCTTCTTTCCCTGCACTTTCCGCAAGCGCAATGGTCCAATCACCGGTTCCGCAGCAAACATCCAGAGCGGCGCTTCCTTCTTTGACGTTCATCTTGTTCATTGTTACCTGGCGCCACTTTTTATGCTGTTGAAAACTGATAATAGAGTTCATCTTGTCATAATTTTGGTGTATCTTCTCGAATACATGATGTACCCGTTCTTCTTTAGATTGCATTCTTCGTGACCTTCTTCCGACTGATTATGTTGCTAAATGCCTGTAATTGCTCGTTAAATCTTTTATGCGCCCAGAAAGAACGCCCGGCAGCCCTGAAGCCCGCAACGATTCTTCCATCAATACCTTTTTACTTTGGTCTATAAAGCGGGAGCATATCTCTTTTAAACAATGTCGGTCGCGCTGGGACAAATTAAATAGAGGAATAGATTTTTTTTGAGGCAGACAGAAATGTTTAAGGCCTTCAAAAAGTATTGAGTGGCGGCCCCTGTTAAAATTCTCCATCTCCGCAAGCAATTTTTTCAAATTTAAAAGCTCTTTAAAAAGATGAATATGGCGAGTTGTCTGGAAGTGCCGGCAAAATTTCTCAATGACAGTTGTTCCGATTTTTTTGAAATCTTCCATAAACTCATCTAAATCAGATGCTTCCATCCGATAAACGGAAATTTTATATTCATTGATCAATTTAATCGCATGAGCAAGTGTTCTAATCAAATCCGTGTCGCCAATTTCAGCAAGTGTATGATAATACAAGCCGCTGAAATAATCTCCCGCCAGGACAGACAACTGTCTTTCCGTAAGAGTTTTCTGCTGGCCGGCCACCTTGTCATGAATATCAAGCGCTATCTGGACCAGCATGGCAGAAGTAATTTGATGCTCATATTTTTCAGCGGGGATCCGTGTGTCTTCCATGGCCATTAACAGCATAAGGATACGGTCTTCGTCTATTTGAGGAGATTCAATATGGTCAAAAAGAAAATGATGATACATTTTACTTTCTATCATTTTCCTTATCGAATCCGTCTTTTGTTCATACAAACATAGAGCCATTTCCGTAATCCCCATTTCTTTGCATTCTAATTCCAACATCAATTTGTTCATTATAACATAAGTAAAGCGCAAGCGCCCTGTCCCATGCGCAATGATTTCAATTGCTTTTTTCGCTGTCCACTTCGCCGAATGCCGTGAATATTTTTGCATTCCCCCTGACCTTTATGGCAGAGGTATGTTCCGTAAACTGGGCAATGAGCACTTCCCCTTGATCAAGCTTCTCCGCGTGATGGAAGCGTGTATCTGTTCCCCTTGTCAATCCCATTACGTTTACTCCGTTTTCGATTGCTTTAATGACGACATAATCATTTTGATTGTTTGGGCTTTTCATTGCTTCACCTCAAAAATTATTGCTTTATCAATGAGAGAACTTCATTCCGGGATTGGCTGTCCTTCAGGAAGATGCCCCTTACTGCCGATGTTACTGTTTTGGAACCCGGCTTTTTCACACCCCGCATTGTCATGCACATATGTTCTGCTTCAATTATGACCATAACGCCGTGCGGCTCCAACTTTTTCATGATTGCATCGGCCACTGTCGAAGTAATTCGTTCCTGGAGCTGCGGACGGCGTGCCACCGCTTCCACCGCGCGGGCCAGCTTGCTCAATCCGGTTACCCGTCCGTTCCTTGGTATATAGGCTACATGTGCCTTGCCAAAAAAGGGAACAAGATGATGTTCACATAATGAGTAGAACGGTATATCCTTCACTAAGACTAATTCTTCATGATCCTCTCCAAAAATAGTATCAAAATATGTTTGCGGATCTGTATTGATTCCTGCAAAAACTTCCTCGTACATTTTAGCCACCCGCTTCGGGGTATCAAGCAAACCCTCTCTATTTGGATCCTCTCCAATTGCTTCCAATATCATTCGGACTGCTTCTTCGATTTGCTTCCGGTCGAATTTGCCCATATATAAGCCTCCTGCTAAAGTAAAACACTAATAGAGCAATATTAACATATATAATCGGTAAATAAAAAGGAATCGCCGCCTGGCAATTCCTTTTTAAACACTCAAACAATGTATGTAATTATTTCACAGCGTCTTTAAGGGCTTTACCTGGTTTGAATGCAGGCACTTTGCTTGCTGCGATATCAATTTCTTCACCTGTTTGAGGATTGCGGCCTTTACGGGCAGCACGCTCACGAACTTCGAAGTTCCCGAAACCGATCAGGGAAACTTTGTCGCCATTTGACAATGAATCCTGAATGGATTGGAATACAGCTTCTACAGCTTTTGTTGCGTCTTTTTTAGACAGCTCAGCTGCTTCAGCTACGGAATTGATCAAGTCTGTTTTATTCATTCTGTTCACCTCCTCCAAAAGGATAAGCTACTTCTACCACTTCTATTACATGTGTAATCAAATTTTCAGATTTCTAAACATTTTTCATGCAAGAAATCGCGAGAAATGCTTTTGAATCAACGCTCAAGGAGCATTTCTGCTTAAAAGATTATCATAATCAAATTATGATAGCAAGAATAAAAAGCGATATAATTGAAAAGACACCGAATTACTGTCATTTCGGCGTCTTTTTCTATATTTATCAGCTTTTTTTCTGAAAAATCCTAATCATTTTCAAACCTTATAAAATGATGGCGATTAAGCCCCCGGACCCTTCGTTGATGATTCTTTCCAAAGTTTCTTTCAGTTTATAGCGTGCATTTTCAGGCATCATGGCCAGCTTTGCCTGAATGCCTTCCCTGACAAGAGAACTTAAGCTCCTTCCGAATATATCGGAATTCCAAATGGAAAGCGGATCGTCCTCAAAATCCTGCATCAAATAGCGGACAAGCTCTTCACTTTGTTTTTCAGTTCCGATAATTGGCGCAAATTCCGACTCGACATCGACCTTGATCATGTGAATGGAAGGGGCGACCGCTTTTAACCGGACTCCAAACCGTGCCCCCTGCCTAATAATTTCCGGTTCATCCAGACTCATATCCTCTAAGGAAGGAGCGGCAATTCCATAACCTGTCTGCTTTACCATGACAAGCGCATCGGATATTTGGTCATATTCCCTTTTTGCATCCGCAAAATCCTGCATCATCTCAAGCAAGTGATCTTTGCCTTTCACTTCTGTCCCGACAATTTCTGTCAACACCTGGTCATAGAGTTCATCAGGCGCAAATAAATCGATTTCAGCAATCCCCTGGCCCATATCAACTCCGGCCAACCCAGCACTTTCAATATACTCAAAATCGTTGAAACTTTGAACAACACGGTCGACATCCCTCAGTCTTTTTATATCTTTGACCGTTTCTTTTACAGCTTCCTGATAATCGGTCCTGAGCCAATGATTTTCTTTCAGGACCATGACCCAGCTGGGAAGGTTCACATTCACTTCAAGGACAGGGAATTCATAGAGCGCTTCCCTCAACACGTTCAAAACATCCTGTTCTCTCATATTTTCGACCGACATGCTTAACACCGGAATATCATATTTTTCCGCAAGTTGTGAGCGCAGAGTTTCAGTTTCAGGATGATGCGGGCGGGACGAGTTCAGAACCATAATATACGGTTTTCCTACTTCATCAAGCTCGGCGATGACCCGCTCTTCCGCTTCAATATAATCATTTCTTGGAATTTCCCCGATCGTGCCATCGGTCGTGATGACAATTCCAAGCACTGAATGCTCCTGAATCACTTTCCGCGTACCGATTTCCGCTGCTTCATGGAAGGAGATCGGTTCTTCATACCATGGGGTATTGATCATGCGCGGTCCATTTTCATCTTCATACCCTTTGGCACCAGGAACAGTATACCCGACACAGTCCACTAATCGGACATTCACTTCCAGGCCGCTGTCCACTTGAACTGTTACCGCTTGATTCGGTACAAATTTCGGCTCCGTTGTCATGATTGTTTTCCCGGCTGCGCTTTGGGGCAGCTCATCCTGTGCCCTGGCCCTGTCTGCTTCGCTTTTTATATTAGGCAAAACGGCGAGCTCCATAAATTTTTTAATGAACGTGGATTTTCCCGTCCGGACAGCCCCAACGACCCCCAGATAAATATCCCCGCCCGTTCTTTCTGCGATATCTTTAAAAATATCCACCTTTTCCAAGAGATTCCCTCCTAACTTTAAGTTCAAGGGACAACATGATCCCATGCCCGTATATCATCAAGTCAATATATTTGTATGATGTTGTCCTAATCAAATATAACTTCAATAATAAAAATCCTTCTTCCACAGTATATTTTGCAGAAGAAGGATTATGACTATTTCCCCATATAAACAGGTTCATTGTTTTTATCAACTGTATAGGGCATTGAAAAAGCAGGTACGACAGGGGAATCTTTATAAAGTATCTTTCTTATATCATCACCCGGTGAAAAATCTTCCTTTTCATCTTTCATAGCCTGATAGAGATCAGAAATATAATCAACATAAATTTCGCCTTTTCCGTTAATTACAAACGGCAGATTATTGTTCGTATATGGTGATATATAATACTGTTCCTCTTTGTATCCCAATTTTTTCTGATCAATAGAATAGACGTTATCCGCGATCTTTTCTTTAAAAGGGGGATAGCCCTGCGACTGGATCCGCATGTAAAACTCATTTACTTTTTCCGCCAGCCTTACATCAAAAACTTTCACTGTCGGATTTGTCTCCACATCAATTAAAACATATTGAAAAACCCCGCCGCTTTCATAGGCATTCCCGGGAGGCGCCTCCAAATATTTTGGTGCCAGCCTTTTAAAATCAATGAGATATTTTTGATAAATAGGCGTGTCCGCTTCTTTTGTTTTGATCGGCAGCAAGCCTCCGGTGTCTTCCTGGAATTGTTCAACAGATCGTTGAACGCTGGCGATTTGTTCTTCATATGGCCTTTTGTTTTCAGCCTTCCTTTCCTGCGGATAAAAGCACCCGCCCAAAAGCATAGCAGCAACAATTAAATATAATCCTGCCATCCATCTTTTCAATGATTGGCTCACTCCTTATCTGTCTTATATGGCGGCAGTATCTTTAGCCCGTCGGTCCTGTCAAAACAACAAAAAGCATGAGGAGCCCGCCGACGATCATAAATGCCCAGGCGGCAAGGGCTGTAATCACTTTAAAAAACCCTTTGTTCAGTTTAAATCGGCTTATGTAAATAGTCAGCATCGCAAGAGCCAACAGTCCCATTGCCACTATGGAAATCCACATTTTTTGCATTGATACAGACATTTTTTTCCCTCCATCAACGAGTAACTCGAAATTATTATAGCATACTGACAGCAATAGCCATCGCACAAAAAAATGAAGCAATAATTTTTGCTTCAAAAAGTAAATGAGACATTAAATACCCTGTCCCCCCGGTTATGCGAATGTTCTCCCTAACAGCATATGACTTTTTCAAAATAACGCATCATCCGTGTGCCTAGTTGATTATTTTTGTTCCATTTGTTCACTCAATATATCGACCAGGTCTTCCATCTCATTCTTTTTTAACCGCTGCATCAACTGATCAACGGCTTCCTTCGGATTCACGCCATTAAATAAAACATTATACAATGCCTCTGTAATGGGCATGTTCGTTTCATATTTTTCCGCAAGCTGATGGGCGGCTTTCGTTGTACGGACCCCTTCGACGACCATTCCCATGCTTTCCAAGACTTCATCAAGGTTCTTCCCTTTTCCGAGCATGTTGCCGGCTTTCCAATTTCGCGAATGCACGCTTGTACATGTTACGATCAAATCCCCAATTCCCGCCAAGCCGGAAAATGTCAGCGGGTTGGCTCCCATTTTCGTGCCGAGCCGTGAAATTTCAGCAAGTCCTCTTGTGATCAGAGCCGCTTTGGCATTATCTCCGTAACCGAGACCATCCGATATTCCTGCCGCAAGGGCAATGATGTTTTTCAAAGCCCCGCCGATTTCCACTCCAAGCAAATCGGGATTCGTGTAAACGCGGAAATGCTGATTCATGAACAAATCCTGAACTTTTTCCGCGGCAGCCATATCCTTGGAAGAAACCGTAACGGTTGTGGGATGGCGCAGGCTTACTTCTTCGGCGTGGCTTGGACCCGACAAAACCACAACAGCTTTTAACAGTTCTTGCGGAACCTCTTCTTCAATCATTTCCGAAATTCTTTTAAGTGAATCTGGTTCAATGCCTTTGCTCACATGAACAAATGTCATTGGAGTACCTATAATCTTGATGATATTCCTCATTGTTTCCCTTATGGCTTTGGTAGGGACGGCAATGATAGAGGTGTCTGCCCCTTCAAGTGCCTTCTGCAAAGAATGAAAGCCCGTAATATTGTCCGGAAGGGTAATTCCAGGCAAATATTTATGGTTTGTCCTGCGGTCATTTATTTCCGCCTGTTGTTCTTTGGAGCGCATCCACAGATTGACCTGATGCCCGTTGTCCGCCAGCACAAGCGCCAATGCCGTTCCCCAGCTCCCTGCTCCGATAACGGCAATTTTCTTTTTATCCTTTGCCACATCTTTCACCCGTTTCGTGATTATTTTCTCTTCCGTGCAATGATTTTTAATGGCGTTCCTTCAAAAGTGAAAGCCTGCCTGATTGTGTTTTGAAGAAACCTCTCATATGAAAAATGCATAAGTTCCGGATCATTTACAAAAACAACAAAGGTAGGAGGCTTTACCGCAACCTGGGTTGCATAATAGACTTTAAGCTTCCGTCCCTTATCGGAAGGAGCGGGATTCATTGATACGGCATCCAATATCACTTCATTCAACACACTTGACTGCACCCTCATTGAATGGTTTTCGCTGACCATTTGGATGGCCGGCAACAATGTACCGAGACGCTGGCGTGTTTTTGCCGATAAGAACACGATTGGTGCATAATCGAGAAATTGGAACTGGTCCCTGATCTCCTGTTCAAATTTCCTCATCGTTTTTTCATCTTTTTCCACTGCGTCCCATTTATTGACGACAATGATAATGGCTCTTCCCGCATCATGGGCGTAGCCTGCAATCCTCTTGTCCTGTTCGCGTATTCCTTCCTCCCCGTCCAAAACAACTAGAACCACATCGGAGCGTTCGATCGCCTTCAGGGCTCTTAAGACACTGTACTTTTCTGTCTTTTCGTAGACCTTCCCTTTTTTTCTCATGCCGGCCGTATCGATAATGACGTAGTCTTGGCCGTCATATCTGTATACCGAATCAATAGCATCCCTGGTTGTCCCCGCTACCGGGCTGACAATCACTCTTTCCTCTCCAAGAAGAGCATTCACCAAAGAAGATTTTCCAACATTTGGCCTTCCGATCAGGCAAAATTTCACAACATCCTCTTCATACGGTTCACTCTTTTTTTCAGGAAACTTGTTCACTACTTCATCGAGCATGTCGCCAAGCCCCAACCCGTGGGAACCCGAAATAGGAAACGGTTCGCCGAAACCCAATGAGTAAAATTCATAAATATCGGCTCTCATTTCCGGGTTGTCCACCTTGTTTACGGCTAAAACGACCGGTTTCTTTGACCGGAACAAGATCTTTCCCACCTCTTCGTCGGCGGTTGTAACACCTTCCCGCCCATTGACAATAAATATGATGACATCCGCTTCCTCAATCGCAATTTCGGCCTGCTGCCGGATCTCTTCCAAAAAAGGAGCGTCACCAATATCAATCCCGCCTGTGTCAATGAGATGAAACTCGTTTGTCAGCCATTCACCGGTTCCATATATTCTGTCTCTCGTCACACCAGGTTCATCTTCCACAATCGAAACTCTTTCGCCGACAATCCTGTTGAAAATCGTTGATTTTCCAACGTTCGGTCTGCCGACAATTGCCACTGTCGGTAAAGCCATTCTCATCACTCGCTTCAAACATATTATCTATCATTCATGCCGGTATAAGCCGAGCATCTATTCCACTAAATTCCTTTTTCATCGTATCACAGTGTATAATCATGCGCCAATAAGAAAAGCGCAAGCGCCTTGCCCATCGACGTACAGACTGGAGTGCCTCCGACGAGATAAAGGAAACACGGCGAGGAACGAGCCGTTGTTGACTTATCGTAGGAGGAGGCGCGAAGTCTGCTAGTCGATAGGCGCTGGAGCTAGACAACAAAAATCTTTGTTCAAAATTTTAAAGCTAAAAATTCTTATGCTTTCTTACTCAATAAGAAAAGCAGAAGGCGGCCGCCTAGGGGCGACAAGCGCTGCAGGGCACTTCGGTGAAGGCGTCTTTTGACTTCATAATATTGATCATAATGATGCCCGGTCAATGAACCATTTGCTTTTTCCCCTTGACTTTTCCCTCGAGAGACCGTTTAGCCGCAAACAGAATCCTTCCCGCCGCATGCACCGTTAAAAGGGCTGAAACAGTTAAGGCAAATACATCCAAATATTCATTGGAACCTATCGTATAAGGAATCTTCCACTTTGATAAGAAGACCGACAGGAACACTTCCCCATGCAAAGACCCGATGACAACGGCGGCATACCGGTATAGAAGGGAGGCGGGGTACAAAACCCATCCAATCATGAAAAGGCCTCCGGACAGCAAGATTTTCCGGTCAACCAACACCCATACCGGATCATAGAGTTCAAGGAGATAAAATCCGGCATATCCAAACATAATGATCATAACAGAAAAAAATAAATAAATCTTTTTTAACCACGTTCCTTGATATACAAGCCAATAAGCCGAAAATAATAGAAGAAAAGAGGAAGCGCCGATATGAAAAGAATAAATTGCAAATGATTTGGTGTGCAATATGATCAGCATCAATGAGACGATTGCAGCAGGGAAACGGAAAGGGTCATTTTTATCCAAAATAAATGTCGCGATAATCCAGATCCCCCAAGCCACAAATAAAAATAAAATACCCGGCATAAAAATCACCTCCATTTTTTCCATTATGGGAAAGAAAATGAAGGTTTAATCATACAAAAAGCGCAAATCCCGGCGGCAAGCCCCCAGCAAGAAAAACAACCTTCCGTCAAAAACGGAAGGCCGGCATTATCATTCCTTATTAAAGTCTTTCAATTTATCGCCAATCATATCGCTAAGCTGGAACCCTTTCGTTTCTTCCGGGGCTTCGTATTCCTGCTGTGTATTGTCCTCTTCAAGCTCCTTCATGCTAAGGGACATGCGCTGCTCCTGTTCGTTCGTATCGAGCACTTTCACCTTAACGGTCTGACCCTCCTGGAGAACTTCATGAGGCGTTCCGATATGTCTATGGGAGATTTGCGAGATATGGACAAGCCCTTCTACACCAGGAAAGACTTCTACGAATGCGCCAAATGAAACAAGTCTTTTCACAGTCCCTTCCAGAACTGCACCCCTTGGGGCTTTTTCGGCAATATCCGTCCATGGGCCGGGAAGTGTTTCTTTGATGGAAAGAGAGATTCTTTCATTGTCTTTGTCTACAGAGAGGACTTTAACCTCCACCTCGTCACCTTCGCTTACAACATCCGAAGGCTTTTCGACATGATGATGGGCAAGCTGGGAAATATGGACCAATCCGTCAACTCCGCCGATATCAACGAAAGCGCCGAAATCCGTAATTCTTTGAACGGTCCCTTTCATTGTTTGGCCGACTTCCAATTTTTCAAGAAGGTCCTTTTTCTCCTTCTCTTTCTCTTCTTCCACAACCGCACGGTGTGAAAGAATCAGGCGATTCTTCTCCTTATCGAGCTCGACAATTTTAAAAGAGAGCGTTTTTCCTTGGTAACCGCTGAAATCCTCAACATAATAGTCTTCCACCAAAGAGGCAGGGACAAATCCCCGAACGCCCAGATCAACAACAAGGCCGCCTTTGACCACCTCATTCACTTCTGCCTCGAACACTTCATTATTCTCGAAGCGCTTTTCCAATGTGTCCCATGCATTTTCGGCATCTACTTTCCGCTTGGAAAGAACGAGGAGCTCTTCCTCTACCTTTGTAACGATCAAATCAAGTTCATCTCCTTCGGAAACTACATCAGATGCTTTTTCCACATGGAGACTGGAAAGTTCGCTTATTGGAATTATTCCATTCAGCTTGCTGTTATCAATATCCACAAGCACTTGTTTTTCTTCGATTTTAGTTACTGTTCCTTTTACTTTGTCGCCTTCAGCAAATGATTCCACTTCAATATTGTTCATATCCTCTGACACTGTTTACTCCTCCTATCCAGCTAATGAAATCGTGCAAGAATTCATTTCTCTTTAGTTCATTTTGAAAGAAATGAAAAAACCCTCACATTTTTATAAATTCATCTTGTTATAAACTTCTTATAAATAAGGCCCTTTGTCAAGCAATACACGTCAGTCCTGATGAGTGTCGATTATTTTTTTTATTTCGCCCATTATGATCTCTGTGGCATCCTCCACAGAGATTTTTTCTTTTTTTAGCCCGGTAAAATCAATCGGTTTGCCATATACGACCCTCAACTTTTTGAAAGGCTTATAAGGGCCTATAATTGCGCATGGGATGATTTCAGCGTCGGACCTTAATGCAAAAAATCCTGCACCGGCAAGTCCCTTCCCGATTTTCCCGGTTTTGCTGCGTGTCCCTTCGGGAAAAAGGCCCAGGACTTCTCCTTCTTTCAACAGGGACAACCCTTTCCTTAAGGCCCCCCGGTCGCTCATCCCTCTTTTTACCGGAAAAGCTTTGACATTGGGCAGAATCGATTTAAGGATAGGAACCCTGAACAACTCTTCTTTTGCCATAAAAGAAACCGGACGCGGGCAAGTGATGCCGACAACAGGGGGATCGAGATTCGAAATGTGGTTCGTACACAAAAGGACTCCGCCGGATTTTGGGAAATTTTCAATCCCTCTCACTTCGATTCTGTAAAGCGGCCTTAAAATACTGTTTACCACTGTTTTAGAAAATTGATAAAAAGTCACGGCCGCTCGATCCTTTCTTTCGCCAAGGCAATGATACGTGCAGCCACTTCCGCAATAGAAAGCGATGATGTATCGATTTCAACAGCATCATCCGCTTTTCTGAGTGGGGACACTTCCCGTTCGGAATCTTTTTTATCGCGGAGTATGATCTCTTCTTTCAATTGAGCCAGATTTGAAGGAAAGCCTTTTTCCAAATTCTCTTTGTGGCGGCGCTCAGCACGGATATCAACACTTGCCAGCAGAAAAATTTTCAGCTCGGCATTAGGCAATACTTTCGTACCTATATCTCTGCCATCCATTACCACTCCGCCTTTTTTACCCAGCTGCTGCTGCCGGTAAACCATTTCTTCGCGAATTGACCCATGCGCCGCGATAATGGAAACACTATTAGTCACATTCGAATCTCGAATCTCCTCAGTGACCTCTTTCCCATCAAGAAAGACCGCCTGGCTGCCGCTTTCCTGCTTCAACTCTATATTGGTGCCTTTAAGTAGCCGGAACAGAGCCTCTTCATCGTGGATATCTGTCCCTTCCATCAATGCCTTATAGGTAAAGGCCCTGTACATGGCACCCGTATCAATGTATATGTATGAGAGCTTCTCTGCGACTATCTTCGCCACAGTGCTTTTGCCGGCTGCTGCCGGTCCATCGATGGCTATGCTGATTTTCTTTGTCAACCTGTTCACCTGCTTGTCTGTTTATGTACCACCACTTATTTTACCATAAATGGAAACAGACTATGGCATTGATTTACTTAATCAAACAAAAATGAAGACAGGAAAACTTGCCTTCATTGATCGTCAAATACATCCAGCTTTTTTTCTTCCATGTCTGCACCCACCCCTTCGTACAAATAAATTTTATTCAAACTTTTAATAAGCGGGGTCCGGGTTAAAAAACCTTGTACGATAATAAGGATCAAAAGGTGGAAGACGATAATCTTATAAAGGATTCTTTCAAACATATTCTCGTTCCTCGTTTTTTCTTAGTATGTGAAAAAACGGGAAATTTATTCCTGTTTACCTATCAAGCCTTTCTTACGGTCGGAAAGCTGTTTTTCAAAACAAAAGCGGGTGAGCAGCCGCTGATCGGCGAGGGATGGCTCTATATATTTAAGAGACATGAGACTCAGCCTGTTTTTTGGGAATATTCGAATTACTTCACATAAAAAAGTTAATTGGAGCTGTTCCCCGGATCCCATCTGGATTGACAGTTCAACAGTGCCGGATTCAGCTGGCCGAATTTTGACACCGGGAGGCAAAATGGCTGCGCATCCCCCTGCACTGATGTCACTTGTTAACGTTGTGAATTTTTGGCCTGAATCGGGAAAGTCAAACATGGCGTGGACTGCCGCATTCACCCTGACATATTCACGGCGCTGGATTTTATTGAAAAATTTTTCTTCAGGCAAAAATAATTCAACCAATGGAACAGTGCTTTTTTGTACGCCTATGACTTCCGACTCAAATGAATACGCATTGGAACTGTCGCCAACAAAATTAACCACGACCTTAGTCCCGGAAGGCAAAAATGCAGGCTTGCTATCCGCAACACTTAGAGGATAATAAATGCACAGCTTCTCTTCAAACAAATCAGCCACTTTACTCTTGTATTTTTTTACAATCCCGTTATTGTCTGTCTCAATAGTCAAATCCATTCCAATTGACAACATAATCATACACTTCCTGTTCATTCCAATGATTATATTATACATGATTTGTGAGCGTTTTCCACTAAAAAAAGCAGCCTGGCCAGGCTGCTTTTTTTTTATAATACATCTTCATAAACGGGTTCCGCATTTTTCAATTTATCAACTTTTTCCTCGACCCCATTTTCAGCATTGATATACATACGGTATGTGTCACGGTCCATTGTACCCATAAATTCATAACAAAGCACTTCATTGCCAAGATTGTTTACAATGACAGCTTTCCTGTTTTCCAGAACCTTAAGATCAGGGTTTAACTTTGCCTGTGCTTCCTCCAAAGTGAGATCCGGTTCCGGGAGTTTTCTTTTCTTGCTTCCTTTCAAATAGTCATCCGCAGCAAATCCGATGATTTGCCCATTGTCAAGGGCTACTTTCACTTTGATCGACTCCGGATAAATCCTGACTCCGTCCTGGTTCGTTACGTATGTAAACAACCCGACGGAATCATACTGTATACTTTCTGACATTTCGAGATCCTTGTAATCATGCCTTTTTAGAAAATCATCAGCTTTGTTCATAGCCTCATTCAAGCTGATTTGCTGGTTAGACACTTCCCTCGTATCAATGAACCAGATCGGATAACCACCTTTTTTTGTTACATCCATCGTAGCTTCATGCCCCCTGTCGTTGGCAAGCACGACATTGTAAAATCCAAAAGAAGATCCTTTCCTGTTTTCAGTGACTTCCACCTTTTTCGGCTGGTTAATCCCGCTGTATTTTTTGGCCAGGGCAATCGCATCATTTTTTGATATCTTTTCCCCTTTTAAATGCTCATAGTTTTCATCACGCTTTTGAAAGCTTACAACTGATGGATTTTGAAGGTTTTTTTCATCATAGCCCTCTGCATGCTTTTCAACCGTTTTAAATCCGTCAATAATCGTATTATCGGCCGTTTCCTTTCCCGAGGCCAGCGCGAGTTCAACATCCATCCAACGAAGATTGTTTTTTAAAGTGAGGTGCTGGACTTTTCTGAGCTCATCCTTTATCTTTCCGCTTTGCTTGTATAAATTTTTCAAAGTCTTTTGCTCATCTTTTGACAACGGTTCATCATCCAAATTCCGGACAGCTGTCCTATAACTGAACGTACCGATATTTGACAGGAATTCCTCCGTCTTATTAAAAGGCAGCAGAGTAAGGGGAAGCTGCCCAACCTGGCTTCGGGCATCAGAGGAGATCCGCCATACATCCGCCAGAGCGGGAGATAAAGATTTGCTTGAATTCATCGCAATTGTCCCGCCAAGCTTTTCGTGCAGCAAATCCATCTGATAGCTCAAATCATGGAATGCCCTCTGGTAATTGTTTTCGGCGTTAATCAATATCGTATTTTTATCCTGATGCTCCTGGTAGCCCCAGACCCCTGCCCCGACTACAGCGACCGTTAATATGACAATTAATATGTTTCTGATCATAGCCTTTTCACCTCCGTCAACTGCAGAATATATGTTTACCGATTTTCTTTATTTGCGGCCTGGACCAAATCCATGCACTTGTGGCCGTATCTGGATTGAAGTAGTAAAGCGCGTTGCTCGACGGGTCCCAGCCATTGATCGCATCCAAAACGGCTTTTTTGGAAGTTTCGTTGGGTTCCAGCCAAATTTGTCCATCAGCGACAGCGGTAAAAGCACCCGGTTCGAAGATGACCCCAGAGACCGTATTCGGAAAAGAAGGGCTGTTCACTCTATTTAAAATGACCGCAGCTACAGCAACCTGGCCTTCATATGGTTCTCCCCGCGCTTCACCATGTACGGCATTCGCCATGAGCTGGATGTCATTTTGCGAGAAGCCTGCGGGCGTATTGACTGCCGTGGGCTTTGAAGCGGCACCTCCGCCTTGCTTGCCCTTTCCACCATAATAGGTGAAGTTTTTCCCCTTATTTACTTGTCCTTTCACGTATTGTTTATCATATTTGGATGCTTTGACCAATTTTGCTTTTGTACTTTCTCCGGCAAGGCCGTCCACTTTAAGGCCAAAATTGTTTTGGAAATTTCTCAGTGCCCAGTACGTACCCCAACCGAAAACACCGTCTATTTTTCCATGATAATACCCAAGATATTGAAGCCTGGCCTGGAGTTCGATCACATCGTCCCCAACTGCACCTTTTTGTATGACTTGGTTGGTGAACGCCTCTGTTTTTACCCCCGGGGAGGCTGTTATTGCGATGGAACACAAAAAAACAACAATCACCATTTTGCTCCATGTGGCATACTTCATGCTGTAACCCTCCACAAATGAATTTTCATGCCTATAGTATTTGAATTTGAAGCCTAATTATTCAATTTTGATTCATAAGATAAACTCGACTTTCCAGCCAAGTAAAGGCAAGTAGGGGAAGCGGGGTGCCATTCCCCTTCGGGTCCAAAATAAAAACGCATCCGCCTTGATCAGACAGATGCGTTTTTTTCCTGTATTTTTCTGCCGTAAAACTTTTTTGTCAGCAGATGGGCATGTTTGACTTTGCGCAAACCGAGCCACCATAAAAACAGCATGAACGGGAGAATAAAATAAAGCCAATTTTTCTCGGAAAATAAAATAAAATCATATAGTCCATGTAATACGAAGGGCACAAAAAAGGAATAGAAGAGCCATCGTTTTTGGGATTTGTCCGTTTGGAATTTGGCCTTTCCCAAATAATAGCCCATGATAACGCCAAATAGGGCATGGCTTGATACAGGCAATAATGCGCGTCCGAGTGCAAAGCCCACCCCATTTGCAGCCAGGTACAAAATATTTTCGATCGTTGCAAATCCAAGGGAGATGCTTGCCCCATATACGATTCCGTCAAAAGGTTCATCAAACTCGGCATGCTGATAAATGGCAAAGAAAAGCACAAACCATTTAAAGAACTCTTCGAATAATGCAGCGGATAAAAACGCCGACAGAAGGCTTCCCTGAATAATCTCTTCCGCAGACATGATATATTGTATAAACATAATTGGAAAAGTAATGACAGCACCCATTAAAAATGTCTTGAATACCGTCAAAATAGGCTCCTGTCCAAATTGATCCCTTAAATAAAAATAACTTAACAGAGCTAACCCCGGGGCAACACCAGCTGAAACGACCACCAGCATACACAGCCCTCTTTCTTTTTCATTTCTTCCATCGTATCATGGAAGATAGAGTTTGAACATGCAAAATTGCAGTAATTAGCGCGGGAGTTGAGAAAATGAAACATATACTTGTCATCCATACAGGCGGGACCATCTCAATGGAAACAGATGCCGAAAATAACACAGTAAATATTGGCGATGTCAATCCGTTGACAAGGGCAACGGAAGACCTTCGCAAGCTTGCCCGCCTCAGCGTAATGGAGCCGCTGCATAAACCATCCCCACATATAACGATAAACGATATGCTGGAAATCAAGCACTTGATCGAGTCGGAATGTTCAAGAAGGGATATTGACGGAGTCGTGATTACTCATGGAACAGATACGATGGAAGAAACGGCTTTTTTTCTTGACCTGACCCTTGAAACCGACGTGCCGGTCATTATGACCGGCGCCATGAGGTCCAGCAATGAACCCGGATCAGATGGATTATATAATTTTATGGCGGCTATTCGTACAGCTGTCCATCATGCATCCGCGGGAAAAGGCTTGCTGGTCGTTTTCAATGATGAGATACATACAGCCAGGGAAGTGACAAAAGTTCACACATCAAACGCTGCAGCCTTCCAAAGTGCGATAGCCGGTCCGATTGGAGCAATAACGAATAACGCTGTCAGTTTCCATTATGATCCCTTGCCGCAGCTTAAAATAAAAGTAAAAGAAATCACAAAGCGCGTCGGGTTGATTAAGGCATACGCGGGAATGGATGCCGCCCTTCTAAATGCTTTATGTGAATGGAAATACGACGGAGTCGTGATAGAAGCGCTGGGTCAGGGAAACCTGCCCCCTGATGCTGTCGATGGGGTTGTCAGATTGCTCTCCAATGGAATCCCGGTAGTGCTTGTTTCAAGGTGTCCGAAGGGAACTGCACAGGATACTTATAGTTACCCGGGCGGCGGCAGACAATTAAAGGCGCTTGGTGTGATTTTTTGCGAAGGGCTGAACGGGCAAAAAGCACGGCTGAAACTGCTTGCAGCGCTAATGCAAACGGATAAAATAGAAATACTGAAGGATAAGTATTTTTCCGCCTGATTATCCGCCTTCATAAGAAAAGCGCAAGCGCCTTGCCCATCGACGTACAGACTGGAGTGCCTCCGACGAGATAAA
>NZ_VEKZ01000129.1:0-1723 GCF_007681465.1 Siminovitchia fortis | reverse complement strand
ATTATACTTGATTTCACTAGCTTTCGGATGGTTTTTAGATAAATTTAGTCACGGATTAAGGTTCTATAAATTACTTTTAATATTATAGATCGTACTCCTTGTGACGCCAGTCTTTCGATGAATATCCATGACACTTGTTCCAGCACTTAAATCCTTCATTATTCCATCATATATCATTTTGTCTTTTCCAGTTCCACCAACATGGTACTGTTTCTTTCTTCCTTTATATTTACCTTGCTTTTTTGCAATTTCAATACCCTCACGTTGCGCTGCTCTCATTCGGCACGCTCTTCTTCAACCATCCACGAAAGTGATGAAAGAACTATTTCTGTAATTAATTGACCAACCCTTCAAGCTCTTTATATTTTCTGGTGGAATAGGCATGTTTAAGACGACAATATCAATTTCATCTTTCATTAATGATTCCCACTCGTCTTTTATTTCTTCTTTATTTCTACCGAAGCGGCTTAAATCGTGAAAGAGGCACATCGCCAAAGTGTAATTTTTTTCGCATCTCATTGTAAATTGCTCGTTCTCCAAAATTTTACCTGACTGCTTATCGGACCAATTCCTTAACTTGTCTAGCCAAATTTTGATCTTTTGAGCTAACTCTTGCGTAACCGATAATCATTTAAGGTAATTTCACCTCTTTATGAAGGACAATTATTATACAACCCTAATCGCACATTTATAACCTTAATAATTCAAAGTTTAATATAGTATCGTTGGGGTGTACTTAAAATGAACAAAAAAGGAATAATTTACATTAATTCATTCTTACTATCTACCGGTAATTTCATCCAAATATTTTGCTCATACAAAAAGCAGACCCCCCAAAAAAGAGTCTGCTCTTACGGCTAAAAGGCCGCCGCACTTCTTGCATCTATATTATACAATGATACGTTACTAATGAAAATAAATTAATTTCGACATTTGTTAAAAGGTATAAAATTTACTATCAATTAATTTTCAGCTTAACAATCAAATTGATACTCACTAGAAAATAGTGATTTTTGTAATGTTATATCCTCGATACGACCACCTCGCCAATATATTAAAAAGCTATTATTCTCTAATAATACGTCTACTATTGTTCCAGCCCTTTTCATTTCACCACTTTGGAAAACTAATTGGACCCCTATTAAATTTTCCGAGGTATTAACTGATCTTTTACTCCTTTTTTCAATCAGAGCAATTTTTTCTATTAACTTATTTGCAATTGTGTGAGATTCATACCTAGAGCGACCTTTTCCAGTTGCATTAAGTAAATAAGGCAAGTGCCTCTCTGAATTAGTATCTATTAGGGAAGCTTCTATACTTTTATAGTCATCAGTGCAAAAATGGGTTACTTCAAAGTATGGCGATTTGATTTGTGCGGCTAGCAGTTCTATTGGACGTCGAGACCTTCTTTTTGAAGGGTCTTCTAATATAAGAACATAGTGCTTCAACCGAATTTTTAATGTTTTATTTCTTCCAGTGGCCCCTACATAAATGGGAAGAGGATCCATGTCATTAAATAAACGAAGTACAGTAATGTAGACTCCGCATTCTTTGGGGATATGTTCATTAACATCTGCTCTAGTTAATTTCACATAATCCTTAACCATTATTTTAACCTCACCTTTTTAGTAATTGAAAGTTGCACGTTAATGGTTCATTCCGGATTAACCCCCGAATTTTGGACATAGTTACTCTTAATCTATCTTTTTCTTAAAATAGCTAC
>NZ_VEKZ01000128.1:0-1811 GCF_007681465.1 Siminovitchia fortis | reverse complement strand
TCTAAGAAGATTATCCCACGGCTGACCTATGAATAGAATGTGTGTTTTATTTGACGCTTACTTAAGAACTTTGTTATATGTAGTCATATCCATAACAATTGCATCTTTATAGTATGTGTGTCCACCCTGGCTGTGCTGTTTGCCTGCAATTGAAATTTTTAAATTTTTATCTTTTGCCTCTTTCAAAAGATCTTTCATTTGATCGACTTCTTGCCCTTGAACTACTTCTCTCACTTTAACGGGAACAAGACGACCTACATCAGTCATGAGGCGTTCATCGCTATCCTTATGTTGAAAAGAGTACACAAAAAAAGCACCATAGCTCCCGATAAATAGAATGAGTAATATGACAAAAATTTTTTTATTCAATGAGAATCTTCCGTGCATCATTTTTAACATCCCCGCGCTTTATTTACATTCAGTTTACTTGATTGGAAAGAAGCATGGAACAATTTTAATGAAAAGGCATGCATTAAAGCCAGTATTTTCATTGTTGAAATACTTCTAAGTTATTGTTACATTGTGCGGTTACAGCTTTAATATCAGTGATCATATTGCTTTTAAGCTCCTATTCATCACAAATAAAGACATGAATGAAACCATGAGTGCATCCGTCTCGTCTAATGTTTAAGTACGGTAAGGGGGTTACAGTCTTGAATGAAACAGCTGCTGAAGAGCTCCAAACTTCAGATATCGATATATTATTTGATCAGATCATGACGGATTACGGCCAGGTGTGCAGGATTGTACTTAAAGTAAGGAGTCAGTTTTGTCTAAGAAGGAGAATCTTGGTTATATATAGAAATTAGGTATATGTCAATTTTTATAAAGGAGATAACAAATTGAGGGAATATAAAGTGAAAACATATGAGGAAGCCATAGGTGTATTAGAAGAGATTGGTTTACTTCCTCTTGCCCCATTAATACCTGACTTCCCTTCTTTAAATACCATAACTTTATCAGAGCATTGGCATTCAGAAACAGAGTTTGATCCTTGGATTTGGAGGACAAAATTTTCAACTGACGGAGTTGCGGGATACGGTAAATTCATTAAGAAAAAATCGGTGTTGGTTTCCCGTCAGCTTCTTCCATATGTAAAAAGGGTTTTAGGCTATGCTGAGTCCGTTGAGGAACGCTATTTTAATGGAAACGTATCGAAAGAAGCATTTGATATATACAAAACAATTACCCAAGAGGAAGGGATAGACACAAGGGCATTAAGAATAAAAGCAGGCCTAAAGGAAAGTGATAAAAAAAGGATATTTGAGAACGCATTATTAGAATTGCAAGGATCAATGGATATTGTAATTTCAGGCATAAATGAGAAAAAAATGACAATGGTGAAAAGAACGGTTGGAGCAGTACAGCTTTTGAGACTTATGATTCTTGGGCAAGAAGAAATAGAATAGACACTTTTAATACAGATAAAAAAGAAGCAAAGAAATTTCTTATAACTCATTTTTCAAATTTATGCAGTAATGAATCGGTAAAGAAATTTGAAAAAATATTCAAGTAAAGAGATGAAATGGAGTGATTTCGTTTGGAGCTAACACACACCCGTTTATTAGTAGACAATTATAAAGAATGTTTCTTATTTTATAGAGATGTTTTAGGTTTCGAAGTATCGTGGGGAGACGAAGAAACTTTATATGCAGAATTCAAGTTCAGTGGCTGTTCTTTAGGGCTATTTGAACGGAAACAAATGCTTGAAACTATAGGTGCACAGGTATCTCATATTCATAAGTCTGATTGTATATGGTAATCTAAAAATGAACCACAATCGCACTTGAAAATTGAACCACTTCAATAGA
>NZ_VEKZ01000127.1:0-1846 GCF_007681465.1 Siminovitchia fortis | reverse complement strand
TCCCGACTTTAACAGCTAGAAAGCCAAAAACTCCTCGAAAACAGCGATATTATAGTGTTTTCGAGGAGTTTTTTATTTTTTTGCATGTAGATATGCATTCCTTCTTTTGTCCTTTTGCCCATAAGCAGGAATATCTTCAATCCCAAGTGCTTTTAGGATATCGGAAAATGCATCGTCAGATTTATTTTTTATATAGATTTCCCTTCCTTCGAAATTTACCTGTGTAATCGTAGCACTCCGAATGGCACCCTGTATTTTTTCCGTGGAATAATCCAGTCCCTTTTGGCGAAGCAGGGCTTCCAGAAGCCTTTGTATAACGAGTGCTAAATAACAGATGACAAAATGTCCCTGAATGCTTTCTTCTGTCCAAACAAAGATGGGGCGGGCCTCAAAATTGCTTTTTAGCACGCGAAAGCTTTCTTCAATTTTCCAAAGCCCATGGTAAGCGTCCAAGACTTGTTCGGGGGATAATGCCGGATCACTGTATTGGATGCCGTAATAGCCGTCAAATTGCTCATCAAATTTCAGTTGTTTCTCGTTAAAAGAAATCCGGTCATCGTCCAGGAAGGTTAATTGGACATATTTCTTCCCACCTTTTTTCATTTCTGCCTTCATCTGTGATTTCGATTCAACCAGCTTTTTTGATTTTTTGATAATTCTTTCACGGTCTTTCCTGTCCTTTTGTGCTCTTTTCAAAGACCAAGTGATTAGTAGATGATCGTTGATTTTATGGTTTTTTCCATCACTCCGAACAGAGGATTCAAAATCACATTTCTTCCATTTGAATTCCGGAGAAGCCCAGGTATAGTCTGATTCATCCAGGACCATCTCTTTCGCCTTTTTGGAACCTGAACGGATTTTATAGCCCATGATGTATTCAAAGCCGAGGGATTTTAGAAACAGTAAATTTTTCTTAGAATTCAATCCCCGATCTGCAACGATGATCAGCTTTTTGATCCCGTATTGTTCTTTTAATCTCGTGAGTGCGGGCTCCAATGTTTTAAAATCATTAGTATTTCCGGGAAACAGCTCATAGCTGACCGGAATCCCCTGGTCATCAATTAGCAGACCCATAACAACCTGTACCTGGTTCACCTTATTGTCTTTGGAAAAGCCGAACTTTTTCAATTCATCCGCTAAAACGGACTCAAAATAATAGGTCGTAACGTCATAAAAGGCCACTGCGAGATTACGGTTGAATTTCTTTGCAACCAGCTTGTTTAGATGTTCTTCCAAACAATCCTTTTGTGAAGCAAGAAAGGAAAGTGACCGATATATGTGTTGCAGCTCACAAGGAAACCCATGGGCAAAACGGTCCCTGCCCTCGAAGGTTGACTTCTTGGAATTGGGAAATAATAATCTGGAAAAGGCCATGAGGGCAATTGGGATATTTGTTTGAAACTCAATATCTGTATCCCGTTTTTGTCGATATTGAAAGAAATAGTCCAGCTTCAGCTCATCCCAAAGCATACGGTAAACTTCATAGCCATAGTTTTGAAGGAGAGCACCTTCTTTTGTAGGTTGTTCAATTGGCGTTTTAATAAATTCTTGCAGATGCTGGTTCAAAGTGCTTGCGTGAACCTGCTCTTTCTCTGCATTCATTTTATCGACTTTTTCTTGAAGTTCCTGAATGGCGTTTGGATTTTTGGCTAACAGCTTTTCTTTATTGCCGAAGGTTTCAAGCACCCTGACTTTAGGCTTTTTCGTTTTCGGATCCCGATACGACTCTACGATTCGGACGTATTCTTTTCCTCTATTTTTGAAAACTTGAAGGTACATTTTCCCACCTCTTTTTCAAATATTGTATCATATATACCTTCATATATACAATATTAAAAATAAAAAA
>NZ_VEKZ01000126.1:0-1859 GCF_007681465.1 Siminovitchia fortis | reverse complement strand
AAACCGTTTATTGAAAAAACACAAGCTCGCCGGCAGAAATCATATCAGTTTTCATCCGGAAAAGGAACGAAAACGCTTTGCCTATGATAAGGTCAACGTATTGTGGCAGGCGGACTTGTCGCATGGCCCATACATTCCAATTGATGGAAAGATGAAGAAAACCTTTCTCATCGCTTATATTGATGACTGTTCCAGGCTCGTTCCATACGCCCAATTCTTTATCTCCGAGAAATTTGACGGGCTAAGGGAAGTGACGAAGGAAGCACTAATCAGGCGCGGAAAACCTACTATCATTTATGCGGATAACGGGAAGATTTACCGGTCTGAGACCCTGCAATATGCGTGTGCCCAACTGGGCATTACCCTGGCGCACACGATGCCTTATGACGCGCCAGCTAAGGGGAAAATAGAGAGACTTTTTAAAACGATCCAAACACGTTTCTATCCCCTTTTAAAGAGTGAACCCGTTCATTCTTTGGAGGAACTGAATGAGCGTTTCTGGCAATGGCTGGAGGAAGACTATCATCGGAGGCCGCACGCTTCATTAGACGAAAAAACACCGCACGAAGTATTCCTGTCCCAATTGGATCATGTCACATTCTTGGAGGACCTTTCCTTGTTGGACTCAATCTTTTTAAAGCGGGCAAAGCGAAAAGTGAAGCTGGATGGCACCATCACGCTGGAGAAGAAGCTATATGAGGTCCCTTCCCAATATATCGGGCAAAAAATTGAAATCAGGATGGACGAGCATAAAGTATATGTGTTTGAGGACGGCAAGCAAGCAGCCGAGGCCATTCCGGTCTCCATGCATGACAATGCCCGTGTCAAACGGGGACAGTCGCCATTCGCCGTCTCCGAAGCTCATCAGGAGGAGGGAGAAGGCCATGTATAAACCGTTTTATTCGTTGGCTAGAGCGCCTTTTTCTAAAGACATGGAGCCGACGGAGGCTTTCCGTTCTGCGGGGTACCAGGAAGCATTGAACGGCCTCGAGTATTTACGCAAATCCAAAGGGATCGGCATGGTCATTGGTGATCCTGGTGCCGGAAAAACCTTCACATTAAGGTCATTCAAGGATTCGCTTAACCCGGCCCTGTATCATGTGGTCTATTTTCCACTGTCAACTGGAGGCGTGATGGATTTTTACCGGGGGTTGGCTTACGGCTTGGGCGAGGAGCCAAAGTTCCGGAAGGTGGACCTGTTCCGGCAGATTCAGCATGGAATTGAACGCATGGTCCAGGAACGAAAAGTAACGCCGGTGTTCATCCTGGATGAGATGCACATGGCCAAGGATGCTTTTTTGCAAGACTTGGCGATTCTTTTCAACTTTCAAATGGATTCATCGAACCCCTTCATCCTTGTGCTGGCCGGGCTTCCGCATTTAAAGACGCGCCTGAACCTGAATCACCACAAGCCACTCGCCCAGCGAATCATCATGAGGTACCAAATTCAGCCGTTGCAGAAAGAAGATGTGTTCGCCTATATTGATCACCACTTAAAGCTTGCCGGAGCCAAGATGCCGATTTTTACGGAGACAGCCCTTGAAGCGATTGCCCTGCGTTCACAGGGATGGCCGCGCATCATTAACACATTGACGGTCAATTGCCTATTGTATGGGGCGCAGCTGAAGAAAGAACATATTGATGAGGAAATCGTCCAATTGGCCGTCGAGGAGAGTGGCTTATGATAAGGCGCGGAATCATGTTTTTTGATGTGGACAGCCAGGGCTGGAGAATATGGATTGGCCAACAAGAGTATGAAACGTTTACGGGAATGACCTTCGAAATACGCATTCAACACCGTTATTATGAAGCATGTTTTGAAAAAGATTATAATGAGTGGTTTGTGACGCTGGAGGATG
>NZ_VEKZ01000125.1:0-1908 GCF_007681465.1 Siminovitchia fortis | reverse complement strand
CAACGTATTTTTGAAGAGACCTTGGCACAATACGAAGAAGGGGATGTTTCACATTTAGACGATTTAACCTATGATCCACTCATTTAAATAAACTGGTAAAAAATGGATGAAGGGCTACCTTTGAATCCCTGTTGTCTTTTTTTCTTCAAATAGAATCAATCATGATCTGAATATTCAATCACTTACCCTGGGTATGGAAAATCAATGCTTGACTATGCTTTTTATTCTTTATGCAACGCTAGTGATTTTTTCACGACTTCCACCAACTTGCTGCCATCCATGACATCCAGCTCTATAAAAGGGCCCGATTCAACTGTCTCGTTGTCCAAGCGGCGGATATCCGATGCAATGACATTCATACTCCCATACTCTTGACGAAGCTTCATAGCAAGCTCCGAACCGACTTGTCCCAAGGATCCGGTCACCAAGATTTTTTTCATCGAATAACCTCCCGGTATATACGATGTACTGTCATGAACCTCATTGAACTGCTAGATGACACCCATTTCCTTTCCCACTTTCTCATAGGCCGCAACTGCCCGGTCCAGCATCTCCTTCGTGTGAGCTGCTGTCGGCATGTTCCGTACTCGCCCTGTTCCTTTTGGAACAGTAGGAAAAACAATGGACTTTGCGTAAACTCCCTCTTCAAAAAGACGCTTGCTGAATGTCTGTGTTGTTTTTTCTTCCCCAATGATGCAAGGCGTTATCGGGGTTTCACTGTGACCGATATCAAATCCCAGCTTTGACAGAGCCTTTTTCAAGTAATCCGCGTTTTTCCATAAACGTTCATAAAGCTCCGTACTTTCCATCATGAGCTCAATTGCCTTCGTTGCGGCCGCAGCATCTGCAGGTGTGACTGCAGTGGAGAACAAAAATGGACGCGACCTGACTTTAAGCCAGTCAATCAGCTCTTTTTTCCCCGCTACATAACCGCCCACAACGCCAATCGCTTTTGAAAGAGTGCCAATTTGAAAATCTATCTTTTCCTGAAGCCCGAAATTCTTTACCGTGCCAGCTCCTTTTCCGAGCACTCCCGAACCATGTGCATCATCAACATAAGTGATTAAATCGTATTCTTCAGCGATTTCGGCGATTTCCGGCAGTTTGGCAATGTCACCATCCATCGAAAAAACACCGTCGGTTATCACCATGATTTTATTGTAGCTTCCGGATTCCTTTGCAGCCTTTGCCTGCTTTCGCAGATCATCCATGTCCGAATGGCCGAATCGGATGATCTTTGCCTTCGAAAGGCGGCAGCCGTCAATGATGGATGCATGATTCAGCTCATCTGACAAAATAGCGTCATCTTTGTCCATGACCGCCGAAATGGCGGCCATATTACAGTTAAAACCTGACTGATAGGAGATGGCGGCTTCCGTCCCTTTAAAAGCGGCAAGCGTTTCTTCCAGCTTTTCATGGACTTCAAGCGTTCCATTGATTGTGCGTACTGCTCCTGCTCCACCCCCCCATTTTCCGATTGCATCAACAGCCGCGTCTTTCAATCTCTCATCCGTTGCCAAGCCGAGATAATTATTGGACGAGAGATTGATCTGTTCTTTCCCATTAATTCTGATGATGGGACCATTTGGAGTTTCAACCGTGTCTATTTCATTGTAGAGGCCCTGACTGCGAAGCTCAGACAAATTTTCCGTTAAAAATTGTTCCAGCACTTTCGACATATCGATCCCTCCATTATGGAAATTTGCGAATACATTTGTACTTACTAGAAATACACACGCAAACCAAAATTATCGGAATTCAATTTAAATATAACATATTTCATATATTATGTTTATTGTGAGAGGACAGTATTTATTCATTTTGAAAATATAAGAAAAGCGCAAGGCGCCCGTTTAGCGACGTACAAACTGGAGCACTCCGCAATGAGATAAAGGAAACACGGCGAGG
>NZ_VEKZ01000124.1:0-1917 GCF_007681465.1 Siminovitchia fortis | reverse complement strand
CCCGACTTTGACACTTAGAATGAAAAAAAGAGACCAAAAACATTTTGTTAATCTTGTTTTTGGCCTCTTTTTTTATTTTTTATATTGTATATATGTTTGTATATATGTTATAATATTAGAAAGGGAGTGAGGATATGCACCTACAAGTTTTCAAAAATAGAGGGAAAGAATATGTGCGAATTGTAGAATCTTTTCGTGATCCGAAAACGAAAAATCCCAAAATACGGGTGATTGAATCGTTTGGGAATAAAGAAAAATTATTGGCTGAAAATCCAAATGCCATCCAAGAGCTTCGTGAAAAAGTGGAAAGGATGAATGCGGAACAAGAACAATTAAATTCGTCTATTCTTTCCCAACGGCTAAATGAATTTGTAGAGTCAGATGTCCCTCTTTCATCAAGCGAGGGTGCCCCACTCCAAAATTATGGCTATGAAATTTATCAAATGCTTTGGGATGAGCTCAAACTAGATTATTTCTTCCAATATCGGCAAAAACGGGATACCGATATTCAATTTCAGACCAAAATCCCGATTTCACTTATGACTTTTTCACGATTATTGTTTCCAAGTTCCAAGCGTTCAACCTTTGAAGGAAAAGAACGTTTCGCACACGAATTCCCCTGTGAATTGAAACACATGTATCGATCCCTTTCTTTCCTCGCCTCGCAAAAAAGCAATCTGGAGAAACATCTTAATAAGCAGATTGCAAAAAAAATGGAGCGTAATCTCGCGGTCGCCTTTTACGACGTAACAACATACTATTTCGAGTCCGTCCTAGCGGATGACGTGAAGAAATTTGGCTTTTCGAAGGACAACAAGGTGAACCAAGTGCAGGTCGTGATGGGGCTTTTGATAGACGAACACGGAATTCCGGTCAGCTATGAGCTCTTTCCTGGAAACACTAATGATTTCAAGACATTGGAGCCCGTCCTTAAAAGATTGAAGCAGGAATACGGGATCTCGAAACTGATCCTCGTTGCCGATCGCGGCCTGAACTCCAAGAAAAATTTATTGTTTTTAAAATCGCTCGGTTTCGAATACGTCATGGGATATAAAATCAGGTCGGGATCAAAAAAGGCGAAAGAGATGGTCCTTGACGAATCGGGGTATACTGTCACTTCTCCGGAGTTCAAATGGAAAAAATGTGGCTTTCAGTCCCATTTCCGTGCAGATGGAAAAACACATAAAATTGACGATCACCTGCTGGTCACCTGGTCATTGAAGAGACAACAAAAAGACCGGAAAGACCGCGAAAGAATTGTCCAAAAATCAAAGAAATTGGTTGAATCCAAATCGCAGATGAAAGCGGAAATGAAAAAAGGCGGCAAGAAATATGTACAGTTAACCCTCATGGAGGAGGACCAAATCTCATTCAATGAGAAGCAGCTGGAGATTGACGAACAATTTGATGGCTATTACGGGATACAGTATAGCGACACCACATTATCCCCTGAAGAAATATTAAATGCCTACCACGGACTTTGGAAAATCGAGGAGAGCTTCCGTGTGTTAAAAAGTAATCTGGAGGCACGCCCCATCTACGTATGGACGGAAGAAAGCATTCATGGCCATTTTGTGATCTGTTACTTGGCTTTGGTTCTTCAACGATTGCTTGAATATCTGCTTAAGCAAAAAGGGCTGGATTTATCCACGGAGAAAATACAGGACGCTATACGGAGTGCAACCCTTACCCAAGTGAATTTGGAAGGAAAGGAGATCTATATAAAAAACAAACCGGAAGATGTTTTTTCTGATATTCTAAAGGCACTTGGGCTAGAAGATATCCCAACATACGGCCAAAAAGACAAGAGAACAAATGCATATCTACAACCAAAAAAATAAAAGACTCCCTCAAAACACGATAATATCGCTGTTCTAGGGGAGTTTTCGCTTTTTTAACTGTCAAAGTCGGGAAAAA
>NZ_VEKZ01000123.1:0-2017 GCF_007681465.1 Siminovitchia fortis | reverse complement strand
ATTTCATGGCAGAGGTGGATCAAAAAGATGGCACAACTGGGTCAATTGCATGGCTGTAATCATCCAGCTTGTTGATTATTGATGTTGGTTTCATGATTTGCATGTGGTTTTGAATTCTTGGTTGTTCTGAACAATTTATAGTGACCGCTCTATCACCCTTTTCACTGTTTCGGGCTCCATGATGAATCAAACCAGGATAAGCTGCCCTGACACCACTTAAAAGTCCCTCCTCAAAATAAAAAAGGGGCTGTCTAAAAAGCCCCTAAAATAAATCAGGAGGAGGAAAACGAACCGTTTTTCTCCTCCTGATTTTGCATTTGTGGGATCTCCTCCTGAAAGTAGCTGGCGGATGCCCGCCACTTTCAGGAAGTTATGGGCCAGGGCCACGATCCCGAACTCCACGTGGACCTTTTCAAGGCCCCGCAGGGAGAATCGGCGGAACGACCGATTGCCCTTGATGTGACCGAACACACTTTCTATCTCGGTCTTCCGCCGGGAGTAGATTTCTGCGTTCTCTTCACATTCAAGGGCTGTCTTGGCCTTTGCCTTCATTTCTTCATATATCATATTCAAATGGACCTGCCGGTTGCCTTTGGCTTTTGTGCATTGGGCTTTTAGTGGGCAACCGGAACAATCCTCGCATTCGTAAATCTTATAACTCTGGACATAGCCTGAAGCATTCTTTTTGTTTCGGTATGATTGAAAAGTTACTTTGCGTCCATTCGGGCATATGAACAGATCATCGTGCTCCAGGTACGTCCAATTTTTTGCATTCCTGATGTCATTTTTATATGTACGTGTCTTCTCTTTTCGAAGGTTATTATAAGGAATTAAAGGATTAAAACGCGGCACTTTCTCTTCCCCGATGGCATATAGATAGTTTTCCTCACTGCCATAGCCTGCATCGGCGATGACCGTTTTTGGCATCGGCAAACTAGACCCCGCGAGTTTCTCCATATGCGGAATGAAACAACGCGTGTCGGTGGGGCGCTGATGGATAGTGTAATAAACGATGAACTGATTTTCTGTGGCTGCCTGTACATTATAGCCGGGTTTCAGCTGGCCGTTTTTCATATGGTCTTCTTTCATGCGCATGAAAGTGGCATCAGGATCCGTTTTTGAAAAGCTGTTGCGGTCACCGAATGTCTCGTGATATGAATGGTACTTGTGGATACGCGGCACGAAGTTCTCACGGATCATCTTCACCGGCTTTTTCAATGTACTGCGGCGCTTGCGCAGTTCTTTGCGAACAGGTACTTCTTCGACTGCTTCGATTTCATCCGTCAAGGCATCAACCTTCTTTTCGAGCTGGCCAGCGATTGACTCCAGTTGCTCAGGTGTCGCTTCCTCGTCCGGCAGATCCGCAAGCTCCAAGGCTTCCGCCTCAGCAATTTCCTCGATCTCCTGAAGCATTTCTTTGATTTTCTCTTTCAGTTTCTCTTCAAAACGGATGGTAGATTTTTTCCACACGAAGGAATACTTATTGGCATTGGCCTCCAGCTTGGTGCCATCCAAGAAGTAGCTTTCCAATGTGATGTATCCTTCTTCTATCAGCCGGAGAATCATGGCTTCAAACAATTCATCCATAAGTCTTTTCATGCGCTTGCCCCGGAAGTCGTTGATGGTACGGAAATCCGGATGTTGCATAGCAGCCAACCACATAGCCGGAAGGTTTTCCCAGGTCAGCTTCTCAATCTCCCGGCAGGAATACACCTTTTGGGAATAGCCATACAGGATGACTTTGAGCATCAACTTAGGATGAAACGGAGGACGGCCGCCGCCGGAATAATGGGCAGCCAATTGCTCTTCCGGGATGGATTCGATCATCTCATCTATCACACGGGCGACATGATGGTCGGGGATGAGTCCTTCCACATCCAGGATGGCAAAGCTTTGGCGGTTATTGTAGGGTTTAAACTTAGGGGCGGAATGGATTTTGGTTACAAGGGCCTCCCCTTTTACCTCTAGAGGAAGGCTCATTTGTGTGTTATACTCATTGTTAGTGATCTTCGGATTA
>NZ_VEKZ01000122.1:0-2158 GCF_007681465.1 Siminovitchia fortis | reverse complement strand
TTCATCTTTTCTCATTTGTTGAATGTTATCCAGCATTTTTCGCTTGCAGGCGTTATAAATATGACGCCCGATTTCAAAGCGTTTTTCCAGTATATGCACTTGAAAAATCTCCGTTTTAAGGAATAATTCTACGACATAGCGGGGACCTTTTTTCGCCATATTTACCCGGCCTCCGAACATACATTCTATATAAATATTATAATATTGCAAAAATAAAAGCAAGCGCTTTTTCATCTTTTTTTGAATCTATGCCGCTGGCATTCATCCCGGCATTGAAATGCCGGGCCTTCTGCCAGTTGTTCGTAAAGGTCTGCTGCCTGCTTTTTTCGCTGAAGTCTTAAATATACATAAACACTGACAAAGGCGGCAGCAACAGCCGCCCAGAAAGCAGGAAAGGACAGAGTTCCAATCGAATACCATTTCATCACAATAACCTACTTCCAGGGTATTTTTATAAAATGGGTGAAAGCAGGCGTGAGATCGACTCCTTGAAACGGATGATTTTCGGCCTTCTCAAATATTGATCGTATGTCAGCGCACGGGATAATGAAGCATCTTTTTCAAAAATATCGACAAGCTCCTGAACGAGTTCCTGATCATATAAGAAGGCATTCACTTCAAAATTCAGGCGGAAGCTCCTCACATCAATATTGGCTGTTCCCACGCTTGCAATTTTTCCGTCAGCAATCATCGTTTTCGCATGAATGAAGCCATTTTCATATACATACACCTTTGCTCCTGTCTTCAACAGCTCCCCAACATAGGAGTACGTCGCCCAATAGACGAAGGCGTGATCCGGTTTATTGGGAATCATCAGCCTGACATCCACACCGGATAATACAGCAATTTTCAACGCATCATGCACACTGGAATCCGGAATGAAATACGGCGTCTGAATGAGAATATAGTCTTTTGCCGAGTTGATCAGCTTAATATACCCATACTTGATCTGCTCCCATTCTGAATCAGGACCGCTTGAAACAATTTGAACATCAGTATTGCCCATCGGCCCGATTTCCGGGAACAGCCTGTCTTCATAGCTGATTTTATTCGATGAGGCCTGGTTCCAATCAAGGATAAACCTTGTTTGCATTGCATAAACAGCTTTCCCGTAAATTTTTAAATGAGTATCCCGCCAATAGCCGAATTTCTTGTTCAAGCCAAGATATTCGTCACCAATATTGAAGCCGCCGATATATCCGACAGCACCGTCAATAATGGCCAGCTTTCTATGGTTGCGGTAGTTCACCTGCAAGTTCAAATGGGGAATAATGGCTGGAAAAAAAGCACTTACCCTTCCGCCTGCAGCGATCAACGGGCGGAAAAATTTCCTGGGGAGCCTTCTCGACCCCATCGCATCATAGAGAACCCGCACCTCCACACCTTTCTTGGCCTTTTCCACAAGGAGCGCTAACAAGTCGTTGCCCAGCCTGTCGTTGCGCATAATGTAATAAACGAGATGGACATGATCTTTCGCACTGCGTATGTCGGCCATCAGGGATTGGAACTTTTTATTTCCATCTGTAAAAACATCCACTTTGTTATCCTGTGTCAGGACGGCGCTGTCATTGACAAGCAGCATGTAAATCAAATCCTTGTACTGCGCCGTTTTATTGTCATGGAAAGGGAAATCACCGCTTCTCAGCATATCAATTTGGGTATCCGTAATTTCCATGATCCCTATTTTCTTTTTATCTTTCCATTCAAAAATTTTTTTCCTGCTCAGGTTCTGGCCAAAAATCAGATAAAGGACAAATCCTACAACCGGAACAAAAAACAAGACAAGAAGCCATGCCCATGTTGCGCCAGCGTCCCTTCTTTCCAGAAAAACAACGAAGCCGGCAAGCACAATATTCAAAATGAGAAATATACTTAATACAGCCGTACTGATCGTAGCAATTGTCATCGTCTCAACCTCGCAGCTCATTTAGATACAAAGACAAAACTCTCATTCATTTTACCATATAACTCCAACCGAACATATAAACTGTCAATGGTTTTAAATGATCGGTTCCTGTTCATTCAAAATCATTAATAGACTGAATTTTCCAATTTAGTTAAATGAAACCAAAGGTGGAGTTGTTTCGTACATTAATAATCCCAAATTACGAAAGTAAATTTACTGAACATTAATTCTGGGGCTATTTGGTAAAACTTT
>NZ_VEKZ01000121.1:0-2190 GCF_007681465.1 Siminovitchia fortis | reverse complement strand
TTTCAGGTTTTTCACCGGAGTTAATTTGAAATTAGGTGTCTGAAATAATGTGCTAGTTTACACATTTATTTCACTATTTTCTTTGAACATCATACGTGAATTTACAAAAGAAAACAGCCATAACAAGACATGAAACAATCAGTAAATAGTAGTTAATTGCGGGAGAATGGTTGAAAGTAGATTGTGATGCTCTAACTACCCAGTCAACTGGATTTACTTTTGAGAGGATACTTATATACTTTGGTAATAAATTGCTTGGCATAAAGGCAGAAGACAAAAAAATCAATGGGAAAGAGAAAAACTGCATGACAGTGATCATCGTTGAGTGCTTTTTGGTTAGAACGGCAATTCCAATTGAAATAGATCCGATTAGACACGAAAATAATGCTGGTGTAGCAAGAAAAAGAATTGGTGAAACGATTCCCATTGGAAGTCTGAATCCCATAAAATAGCCAATAATCACTAGCAAAGTGGATTGGATCAATTGAAAAGTGAAAATGTAGACTAAATCACCAATGATGAAAATTAAGTTATTCTTCGGGGCGATTAAATATCGGTTAAATATTCCTTCTCTCATATCATCTAAAGTACTCATTCCTAAATATATTCCGCCAAATAAAGCATTCATGATCAGAATTCCCGGTAAAATATACGATACATAATTGGATTCTTCAAATCCACTAACGGAAGATATGCTTGAAAATATCGTTCCAAACAGCACTAGGAAAATCAATGGTTGGAACATTGAAATGATAATTGCTATTGGATTTTTAATTAGCGGTGTTAGCCTCTTTTTTGATAATAACAAAACGAATGTTATGTTATTCATTGTTCTGCTCCTTTCTCATTAAAGTTTATTAAATAAACGTCATTTAACGTTGCCTGTTTCAGTTCACTAAATTCAATTTCGACATTACTTTGAATTAAGTATCTCAATAATTCAGATAATATTTGTTGTCCATGACTCGTTATAATTGTTAATGCTGTTGGTTTTATTTCGTGGCTAACGACCTCTTTTAGGTCAGAAATATATTCTTCGATTTTATAAATGCTGGCCAAATCTAATTTGTGATAGTGGATTTCAATTTGATCAGCCGCAAGTTTATTGATCAATTCTTTTGGCGTCCCAATATCAAGAATCTTTCCATTGTTGATCAATGCAATTTCAGTTGCTAGGTGATGAATTTCCTCTAAATAGTGTGTTGTTACAAAAATTGTCGTTCCTTCATCTTGAGAAATTTTTGTAATTATTTTCCAAAAGGTAATTCTTGACTCTGGGTCTAATCCAGCTGTAGGTTCATCCAGTAAAAGAACTTCAGGTTTATGAAGCAAACTTATTGCAATATCCAATTTTCTTTTCATTCCACCTGAGTAAGTACCAACCAAATCGTTGGATACTTGGAACAAATCAAATTCCTTTAACAGGTGTTCTCCTCGCTCCATTATTTTTGAAGTTCTGATGCCATACATTTTTCCTGCAATCAATATGTTTTCCCAAGCTGTTCCAGTCGAAAATACAGTTGTTTGTTGGAATGTGACTCCAACTTTTTTTCGAACCTCATTCACCTTTGAAACAACGTCTAAATCCGAAATTTTGACAGTACCCTCATTTGGCAAGGATAAAGTAGCTAATATACTCGTCAAAGTAGATTTTCCTGCACCATTTGGACCAATTAGTCCGAAGATAGAACCTTTTTTCACTTTAAGAGACACATTATTTAAGGCTGCCTTTTTGCCAAATGTTTTGCTAACAGCGTTTAAAACTATTTCAAAATGGTCATACATATTGTTCCCTCCTTCATTTATTACAAAAGGAACTATAAACTATCCTCTTAGAGGAGAGTCAACCATCAAGTATTCTTTTTATAAAAGTCGAATTGGAATGAACTTAACGGAGTTGTAGAAAGGAAAACTGAATTTCTCGCCCAGCGTAAAAACGCCAAGTGAAAACTTGGACGTGGTTCTTTAAATTTGTAAATATTATTAATACAATTATGATTCGATAGTTAAAAGGTTCAAAACGAAAACTACATTAAAGGTTAATCAGTTTGATGGATACAGAAAAAGATATTACATACAATTTATGATTTTACACACTATTATCCGATTTACAGTGCTATGAACATTAATGAAGAAGGACATAGGTTAGCTCCACCTCTGCCATCTTTTTGACCCACTTGGGACAAGAAA
>NZ_VEKZ01000120.1:0-2394 GCF_007681465.1 Siminovitchia fortis | reverse complement strand
TGTGTAGTGCAAAATAAAAGTGCAGAGTTATGAAACATAAACGTACATAACTTTGCACTTTATTTAGAAGAAAAAAGACCTTGCCAGCCATTCAAATCTTCTCTACTGTAGTTGGTGTCGAATCAATCACAGTGGAGGTCGAAAGGAATGCTGGCAATGTCTGAAATCAATTGTATCAAACTTTTAAGGAACCAGAAATCATTTTCTATCAATAAAATAGCCAATACTTTGGGAATCAACTGGAGGACTGCCAAGAAATATGCAGATTACGACCAAGTCCCCCAGGAAAATGTTCAAAAGAAGAGCGGCATGATGTACGAAGAGCCATGGGGGGAGATTGTCTCTGACTGGCTGGCTGAAGATGAGAAGCTGAAGAGAAAGTCAAGGAGGACCAACAAGAAAATCTTTGAGGAGCTTCAGAATATGGGGTTCCCCGGTTCTTATCGCACGGTCTGTTACTTCATTAAAGATTGGCGTGAAGGCAAGGAAAAGGGGGATGAGGACAGGGATCAGAATGCGGAACGGCTGCATCATCCGCCGGCTGAGGCACAGGTGGATTTTGGGATGACAGAAGCAGTAAAAGATGGGAAGGTCATCGATGTGCATTGCCTACTTCTGACTCTCCCTTATAGCAACGCAGCCTATTGCGTGCCATTGCCCAGTGAAAATCAGGAGTGCTTTTTATATGGGCTACAGACAATCTTCCACCAATTGGGCGGCGTTCCCAGAAAGGTCCGAATTGATAACCTGAAGGCGGCAGTAATTCGGCCCAGGGGAAAAAATGAGGAAGCAACATTTACAGAAGAGTTCCTCCAGTTTGCCGGCTTTTACGGATTTGAAGCGCAAGCCTGTAATCCGCGGAGCGGACATGAAAAGGGAAATGTGGAAAACAAGGTGGGGTATCTCCGTTATAACTTTGTGACACCGGCACCGGTGATTCAGAGTTTTGAACACTTGGGGGAGATTCTGAAGGAGTGTCTGACAAAGGACCGTGAACGGATCCACTATGAGAAAGGAATCTCTATCCAAGAATTGCTGGATCAGGAGTTTCCATTCCTTTTGGCCCTGCCGGATGAGGAGTATTCCATTTTCAAGAAAGTGACAGAGAAAGCGAATAAATACGGGGAGATCACCATCGACCAGGCCAAAATACATATTCCCAAAGGGTATAACTTTGGACAGCTTCACGTAGTAAAGTACTGGGACAGATTCAAGGTGCTCTCTCCTTATGGGGAAGTTCTGTTTACGGATTATCGCCCTTATATGCATAAAGGGCGGAAGATTCCCTGGCAGTCCATTTTGAAGTCCTGGCTTCAAAAGCCTCGGGTAGTCACCTACTCGCGATACTCCCCGTATCTTCCCGGCCGCATCTATGAATATATCAAAATAGACAACCTGGCCATTCGGAAGCAGCGCTTGGGATGGCTAGCCCGGATGCTTGCCACGCATGAAATGGCAGAGATCAATGAGTATTTCTATGACTTACTTGAAGAGCAGGCGGATGGTTCAGGCGAACCGGATAGACACCCGTACGAGGTAGATTGGACAAAATATGACCAGCTCCAACCGGCTCATTGGGAAAGGGAGTGAAACATGATGGAGTCAGAGATAAAAAGGATGTGCAAGACACTCCGGCTGGCTTACGTTGCGGACATCTATGAGTCTATTCCCTTTGAAAACTCGGCCCAGTATCTTTCGGATGTCCTCCGGAAAGAGTTGGCGTTGAGGGAAGAGGCGAAGGTGGAGCGTCTGCTTAAAAAAGCGCGTTTCCTGAGCAGGAAAACACTTGAATCCTTCCAATGGAATGAAAAGATCCACCTGCCTCCCCGGTTGGATTCAAGGGAACTGTCCGCACTGCACTTTATTGAGAAGCGTGAAAATATCATTCTGGCCGGCTCTCCCGGCACCGGAAAAACACACCTGGCAACGGGGCTTGGCCGGGCGGCCTGCCAAAAGGGATATGAAGTCCGCTTCTACCGTGTATCCGATCTGGTGGATGCCTTGACCAAGGCATGGAGGGAAGGAAAGTTCCAGCAGTTCCGAAATAAGTTTAAGAAAGTGGACCTGATCATTCTGGATGAGATGGGCTACATCCCGTTTAGCAAAGAAGGTGCCGAGCTATTGTTTCAATTGATTACTGAGTGGTATGAACAAAAAAGCCTGATTATAACTTCTAATCTGGAGTTCAGCCAATGGAACCGCATCTTTGTCGACTCTAGGCTGACTGCAGCCCTAGTGGACAGGGTCATTCATCACGCTCACATTTTAAGTTTCACTGGAGAAAGCTACCGAATGACTCACGCGTTATCGAGACAGAATTACTAACAGAATAGGCTGGCAAAGTTATGCACTTTTGATTGCACTATTGTGTATTTTTCTCTTGCAAAATACAGG
>NZ_VEKZ01000011.1:6813-80562 GCF_007681465.1 Siminovitchia fortis | reverse complement strand
TTACAAAGTTTTACCAAATAGCCCCAGAATTAATGTTCAGTAAATTTACTTTCGTAATTTGGGATCAAAGAAATAATCCCTTCCTTATCTTCTATAGTTGGAAGGAGGTTTTTCATAAAAAAGTCACGTGCTGAAAAGTTTTCTGGCCGGTTAAACTTATTTTCGGTTAGCATTAAACTTTCCATTCGATCTACTCTAAAACTACGGATATCATTCCTAAGATGACAAAATCCAATCACATACCACTTATTATTCCAATAAATAATTTTGTACGGATCCACCAATCTATACTTTGATTGCTCTTCGCCACTTTTATGGTATAGAATTTTTACGGAGTATCCGTCTGCTACGGCCTGCTCCAACTCATTCAAAAAAGGTTCCATAGCGAGGGAACTTGATCGATTTATTACTTCGAGACTGGTTAAATGTTGAGTTATCTTTGTTTCCTGCTCTTGATTCGAATGTTTTCTTAGCTTTGAAATAGCCCTATTTAGTGCTTCACCTCCATAATACCCGGCTTCTTCCGCAAAAATAGCAGCGTGAAATAGCGAAGTTTTCTCCTCAAAATCAAAAAAAAGAGGAGCTTCAATAAAATTGTTCAACAAAGTGTATCCACCGTTATGTCCTGCGTCTGAAATTATAGGTACACCACTTATTGAAAGCGTATCAATATAACGATACACAGTCCTTATATTCATCTCTAACTTTTCTGAAATTTGTTTCGCAGTAATTTTTTCACCTGAACTAAGCATCCATAGAATTGCTAGTAAATTATCAGTTTTAGCCATAGAAATCCGCCTCTAGATGGAATTTATTATCTACTATATAAGTTTATGTCCTTTGGGTCAATTTCATAATCGACTCAGCTAACAATAAAATGCCTTACGTGATTGACTTTTCAATATAAATTGTCCAAACTAGAGACGAGAATACACGTTCGTAACATTAGGATTTTGGAGGTGAACTCTATAGAATCTAAGAACTACAGATTTGTTTGGAAGGCGATAAAATACCCCAGAAAGCAAGGTGGGGAAATTGTGTACACGCCCTCGTTCATCATTGGACTAGAAGTCAAACAAGACTTATACCATATAAAACTTAAAGTAAGGGAGGTTGACCCGCAAATGGTACTTCCAGTAATTTTAGCAGAAAAGCCAAGCCAGGGAAGGGCCTATGCTGATGCATTTCGAAATACGATTAAAAAAGATGGATATATAGAAGTGGTTGACAGCCGCTTTTTTAACGGCAAAGCCTTTATCACTTGGGGGTTCGGCCATTTGGTTGAGTTGGTGGAGCCTGAGCAGTATAAGGATGAATGGAAAAGGTGGTCAATGAATACGCTGCCGATTTTTCCTGAACAGTTCAAATTCCAAGTGGCTAAAGACAAAAGGAAGCAATTTGCTGTGGTAAAGAAGCTGCTTCATTCAGCAACGGGAATCATTGTGGCAACAGACTGTGACCGTGAAGGGGAAAATATTGCCAGAAGTATTATCATGCTGGCGGGTGCGTGGAATAAGCCGGCCAAAAGGCTATGGATCAATTCATTGGAAGTGGAAGAGATCCATAGGGGCTTTCGAAATCTGAAGGAAGGCCATTATTATATTCCGTTGTACCGGGAAGCGCAGACGAGACAGTTCAGCGACTGGCTTGTCGGCATGAACGCTTCAAGATTGTACACATTGCTGCTCGAACAAAAAGGCGTGCGGGGGCCTTTCAGCGTTGGCCGGGTTCAGACTCCGACTCTTTATATGATCTACAAGCGTCAACAGGAGATTGAAAACTTTCAGTCTGAGCCTTTCTTCGAATGGATCGGAGACACGACAGTAAAAAACGGCCAATTTGAAGCAAAACACAAAGAGAGATTTAAAACAAAAGAAGAAGCACAAGCTGTTTTGGATAAACACAATGTGATTGTGGGGGAAAATAGGGGAGTCATCGAGCGAATCCGAAAAACGCTGAAAAGAACAAAGTCTCCCAGGCTCCACACTCTCTCCTCATTACAGGCCAAAGCCAACAAGATTTGGAAATATAGCCCCTCTGAAACCCTGAAAATTGCACAAAGTTTGTATGAGAAGAAATTGATCAGCTATCCCAGGACAGACACCCATTTTATTACAGAAAATGAATTTGCTTATTTGAAAAAACATCTTTCCGATTATCAGAACTGTGCCGTAGTTAACTTGGATGTGGCCTTTCCGAACGCGCAGAAACGGTTTGTTGACAGCACCAAAGTCCAAGAGCACTATGCCATCATTCCCACAAGGAAAACCGTGGACTTAAAAACATTATCAGCAAAGGAACGGAATATTTATCGGGAAGTAATCTTGACCACTCTTGCGATGTTTGCTCCGGATTATGAATATGAAGAGACGAAAGTCATAGTAAATGTGAATGGATTGCTTTTTGAAAAAACAGGAAAAGTAGAGCGGAAAAAAGGCTGGAAAATGTTGTTTGACAAGGACCAATTAAAAGCAGATCCCAAAAAAGAAGAGGACTCAGCTCTTCCCGAAATGAAGGAAGGGGAGGCCTGCACGGTTGATGTGAAATTGAAAGAGGGAATGACCCAGCCTTCAAAGCCGTTTACAGAAGGTAAATTGATCCAAGTGATGAAAAGTGCCGGAAAGGATGTTGAGGACGAAGAAGCAAAGGAAATGCTGAGGAAATCGGAAGGGATCGGCACCGAAGCGACACGCGCAGCAATCATTGAAACGTTGAAACATCAAAAATATATTGAAGTGAAAAAGAACATTGTCCATATTACGAAAAAAGGCCAAATCCTTTGCCGGGCAGTAGAAGGGACTTTGCTTTCCAGCCCGGAAATGACCGGGAAATGGGAGCGATACTTACATAAAATTGGTCAAAGCGAAGGAACGCAGGAAGTCTTTATCCAGCAAATCGAGAAGTTTATCCAATTTTTGTTGGAAAGTGCCCCTGGGAGCGTCGGACAATTACATGTTCAGGTCAAAGATTCGGAGCAACATTCATTTATTGGGACGTGTCCTGCATGTGGAAACGGCAGTGTCCAGGATAAGGGGAAATTTTATGGATGTACAGAATATCAAAAAGGATGTACATTCACTTTGCCAAAGATTTTTTGTGGAAAAAAATTAAGTGACGCGATGATCAGGAAATTATTGAATGGTGGAAAGACCGGGTTGCTAAAAGGCTTTAAAAGCAAAAAGGGGAAGTCTTTTGAGGCATACTTGCAGATTGAGAATGGCAGGCTGAAATTTGATTTTCCTATAAGGAAATAGGCCTGACTGAACCCTTGGGGAGTGGCCAAATGAAAATTTCCATAAACAAATTAATGATTGTGTCACTGTTGCTTTTCACTGCCATATTAACAGGGTGCAGTGGAAGTGGAATCAATTTAACGGACGGAGACATACACATTTCAAAAGAAATGAATGAAGTGATATCAAATTATATCATTCAGCATTACGGGTCTTCCTATTATGATACGGAAAAGCAAATTGAAGTCCATAAAATATATGGTACAAGTGAATCAAACGGGGTCCTCAGTGTCTATATGTGGTCTTATTTTTGCGGCTTTAACAAATCAACCGGGACGGAACCCCAAGCAGGGCATTCTTTGCCCGCTGTCATCCAATTGAAAAAAGATGGAGATTCTTACTCTGTTGTCAAATATAAAGAGCCTGAAGATGGAAGCCTGTACCCGTCTTCATTGAAAAAGATGTTTCCAAAAAGGTACTTAAAATTAGTACATAGGGATACGGGAAACATAGGTGACTTGGAGAAAGAGATGGATAAGAAAGTTGAAAGTTGGTTGAAAGAATAGTGAAAAGCCCTGTAATACAGGCCTCCCATGAAACATTGGCATTTTTGGCTGTTTTTTAATGAACCGATTGGGGAACATTTATAAAGATGGCACTACCGGAAAAGGAGACGGTTCATATGTCGGATGTAAATCAAATGCCCCGTGAAGAGGGATTGGATCATAGTGTTTCTTTAATGAGGGAAGGTTATCTGTATATTCCGAACAGGCGCCGCAGTTTCCAATCGGACGTTTTTGAAACACACCTGCTCGGACAAAAAGCGATTTGCATGGGTGGAAAGGAAGCGGCCGAGCTTTTTTATGACAATAGTAAATTCAAAAGGGGCGGTGCCGCTCCCAAACGTGTACGACAAACATTGTTTGGGGAAAAAGGCGTTCAAACGCTTGATGGAAAGGCACATTTTCACAGGAAGGCAATGTTCATGTCTCTCATGTCAGAAGAGGGCATACAAAGATTCGTTGAAATAAATAGAAACGAATGGGAGAAAGCGGTGGAATCATGGGCAGCTAAAGGTGAAATCGTTCTTTATGAAGAAGCAAAGAAAATTTTATGCAAAACGGCATGCCGATGGGCAGGGGTTCCGTTAAGTGATAAAGAGCTTGACAAAAGAACGGACGAACTAAGTTCGCTTTTCGAGTCACCTGCCTCTATAGGACCCGAGCACTGGAAAGGCAGAAATTCCCGCAACCAGGCGGAGAAATGGATCGGCGGGCTTGTAGAGCAGGTCAGAGAAGGGAAGTTTTTGCCCGAAAGCCAGACGGCTCTTCAAGTCATTTCCGGGCATAAAGATTTGGAAGGGAAACTGTTGGATACTGAGACGGCTGCTGTAGAAATCATCAACATTTTAAGGCCGATCGCAGCCATTGCCATCTATATTAATTTTACTGCATTGGCTTTGCATCAGTTTCCGGAACAAAAAGAGAAGCTGTCTTCCGAGGACGGGTATATGCAATTGTTCGTCCAGGAAGTTCGAAGGTATTATCCGTTCTTTCCGTTTGCAGCCGCACGGGTGAAAAAGGATTTTACATGGAGAAATTATACTTTTGAAAAGAATACATTAACCTTGCTGGATTTATACGGAACAAACCACGATTCAAAGTTATGGGACAACCCGGATGTGTTTAATCCGGACCGTTTTAAAGAAAAACCCGACGCCCTGAAATACAGTCTGATTCCGCAAGGCGGAGGCGGCTATTATGAGGGGCATCGTTGTCCGGGGGAATGGATCACAATGGAAGCCATGAAAGTTTGTGCCGATTTTTTGATTCATCGCATTGATTACGAAATACCGGAGCAGGATCTGAGCTACAGCCTTGTCAGCATGCCCAGCATACCTAAAAGTGAAATTAAGATTGAACGCATCACATGGAAATAAAAGGGTGCCATAAATCCTCCGTAGGACATTCGGAGGATTTATTTTTTTATTGATAACCTTTAAGCTTAGGAAGTATTGCGTTTTTGGCCTGAAGGGGGATGTTTCATGGACGATTATATTGTCATGCCGAAAATAAGAAGAATGATGATGCTGGCAGTTCTTTCTCTCGTTTTCGTCGCGGTGGGGATATTCATTCTATCATTATCTATAAACGAGCAATTTGAAGGGATTTTGCCGGCGATTATCGGGGGACTTGCCATTGCAGTATTTGGGCTCTGCTTCATTTACTACATCTATGTGCTCATAAAACGAGAGCCGGCACTCATCATTTCCAAAGAGGGTATCATTGATCAGTCCAGTTATATTGCAGCCGGCCTTGTCAAATGGAATGAGATTGAAGCAATTGATTTCATTCATTTTTCCGGGCAGATTTATCTCGGCATTTTTACATTTGACCGCGAGTTGATCGTCAATCGGTCAAGCGGCGTGAAAAGAGTGTTAAATGTAATGAATAAAGGCCTCTTGGAATCGCAGGTCAATATACCGGTCAAAAATTTGGCGTGTTCCATTGATGAGTTGGTTGAAGCCATTAATCAGCGTTGGGAAAATGCCATTTCGACTGAGGGTTAGGCAGAAAGGTCCGATCGTTTTTTTAGTTCGTAAGAACCATTCTCTGAAACGATGAAACTATCGGGTATTTGATCCGTAAATAATAAGGAGCATCCAGACGCTTTACAAAATTTCAAGGGAGTTGACTTTTAATGAAGAAAGCAATATCGATCATTTTCGGTGCGATGCTAATGCTGATGCTCGCAGCATGCAGCGAGACAGCGGAGCCTGTGGAGAAGGAAGCGGAGCAAGGGACGACGGCAGAAAAGAAGAAAGCGGACAAGGAAAAAGAAAGTGATCTGACACTGGAAGAAGTTTTTAAGAAAACGGAAGAAGCGAACAAGGATCTGAAAAGTTTCAAAAGTAAGATGAACATGAAGCAGACGGTCGATGCAGCCGGAGAAAAGCAGGAAATCAATTCGGATATCGATATGGAATTCGTCACTGAGCCAATGGCGCTGCATCAAAAAATGACAATGTCCATAGAGGGAGAAAAGCAGGAAATCGATGCTTATTTGACTAAAGAAGGCTTTTATATGTATGAGCCGAATGAAAAAATGTGGATTAAACTTCCGGAAGAATTCTCAGGTCAAATTCTGCAAATGTCAGAAGGACAAACAAACCCTTCAGGACAATTGGATCAGTTAAAAGAATTTGTTGATGAGTTTGATTTTAAACAAGATGACAAGAATTATATATTGACATTAAAAGCATCCGGTGAAAAATTCGATCAGTTTTTAAAGGATAGTGTCAAGGAAACGATGCCTCCTGAAATGCAGGCCGAAGAAATGATGGGCGACATGAAGTTCAATAAGGTTGAGTACGAATTATTGATCGATAAAGAAACATTCTATTTGAACGCATTGAACATGGTGACCGATATGGATACAGAAGTTGAAGGCCAAAAAATAAATATGAATATGGATATGAAATCTACCTATAGCGGCTACAATGAAGTGAAAAACATCGAGATTCCGAAGGAAGCGCTAGAAAATGCACAGGAAATTAATATGGACGAGATGAACGGGGAGTGATCCCAATCAATCGTCAAAATGAATAAAAAATAAAAGGGAAGCCTGCGCTTCCCTTTTATATATTCAATAGCCAGCCTGCCACTCAAACCTCTAAAGGCAAATCTCCAGTACAAGCTTTTATAATTGTATCTGCAAACTCTTGATCGAATATTTTGGCGAGATGTTCCGGAACTGTCAGATAAACAATGCCATTTCCTTCAAGCCTCGGAGAAAAACCGAGCGGCACGGTTCTTTTGATTAATTGGGCATAAAGCTCGGGCTCGGAAAGCTGCCTTCCGAAATATTTGTGCGCCAAAACCTTTATTAGGGCGAGCGCCCCGGAAACATGGGGGGCAGCCATTGATGTACCACTTAAGGTGGCATATTTTCCATTTATATATGTTGATAAAATTTCTTCACCTGGCGCCACCAAATCTACTTCATCGTGAGAGCTTGTAAAATCTGAGGAAAGCCGGTCAAAATTGACTGCTCCAACGCATATGACTTCATTATAGCGCCCCGGAAATGCGAATTCATCGGTTGCATCGCTGCCATCTCCCTCATTTCCTGCAGCACAGACTACCAAAATATTTTGGGAGACGGCCAGTTTTATTGCTTGATAGAGCTTTGGATTGTCATCAGGCCCTCCCAGAGACATAGAAATGATATCAACATTTTGTTCAATCGCATAATGGATGCCGTTGATGATCCAATCATGTTGACCGAAACCGTTTCGGTTAAGAACCTTCACAATGAATAAATTTGCTTCCGGAGCCACTCCGACTACACCATCATTATTTTTGGAGGCTGCAATTGTTCCGGCGACATGGGTACCGTGGCCATTATAGTCTTGGAATATTTCAGGATTGCCTTTGTCATCATCCGTAAAGTTTTTTCCACCGATAATCCGATCCTTTAAATCAGGGTGGTTTATATCACAGCCTGTATCCAAAACTGCAATTTTGACTCCTTCTCCTTTTGTTTCCCGCCAAATCTTTGGAGCCTGAATCAATTCGATCCCTTTTGGCACTTCATTTATTTCGTTTATCTGCTGAACTACCCGGAACGGAATTCCTTTAACAAATGGTTTCATTTCTTTTCCTCCTTTTTAGTAAAAAATTTTAAAAAATGGAATATTCGGTCTTTTTGGCGGAATTTGTCGTTAAATTTCGGTCTGCTAAATACCCGTTAAAACGAGTCGAGAGGAAGTTTAACAGACTTTCTTTTTCGAACTTTTACGGATTCTTTTTCTTTTTTTCAGCCTTCGGATTTCCAAATGGATATAAATTACCCAAACAACAACCAGCACGTGGATCCAATAATGCAGCAAAACCTGTATAAACCTTGTCAGTATTTGTCCCGTTCTTAAAAGTGCGTCAGGAAATATTAGACCAGAAATGGTAGCAGTTACTCCGACCCATGGCACCCACCAGCTATTCATATTTGCCCATTCTTTAAACCTTTTCAACATGATTCCCTCCTTTCGCTTACATGAATTAATGAGCAACTTTTAAAACCTGCATTTCATCCGATATCCATTTCAGTAGAATCGCCAGGGACGGGTTTAATAAGCAAAAAACAGAAGAAAATTGGATTCAACTACTATGGAAACAGGATACTGCTTCTCATAATTTGTCTTGTCCAAAACCTTCGTGCTTTGTACTTTTACTTTCTGTGATATAAAACATTTGAAAGGGGAGCGGGTTAATTGGCCATGGAAACTTTATTCAGCCCATATGATTTAGTGGTAAGCGTCACAGGATTATATCGCTATTCAAAACAGTCGGGGAACAGGCAACGTTAAACTTTGCCATTAGTTATGAAGCGGTTACATGATAGCGGATTACATAGTTAGGGTTATATGTTATCTACCCACCAACTTAGGGTATAAACCAGAAAATGTAAAAATAGGTCTTTTTATCCAGATTCAATCCAAAAGAAAACAAACTTGAAATCATCAAGTTTGTTTCGATATATAGCAGGGCGGTTTCGGATTTTCATTGATGTGAAATAGAATGTGCTTTGTTCGATCGGGTTTTATATAGCTGATACATCAGAAATGTAAAGATCGAAATGATCAACCCTGAAATGTAAGGAAACCCGATTGAAATGGAAAACAGCCAGCCGCCAAGAGGGGGGCCGATAATCCTTCCCAAAGAATCAAATGATGACAATAGCCCGGTTGTGCTCCCGTGGCCTGCAGCCGAAGTTTTTGTTAATAAGGCAGAAACGCTTGGACGGATCACTCCATTTCCAATTCCGAAAATCGTTAGGTAGACGGCAGCCGTCGTAAAGCTGTCAACGAGCAGGATTAACGCGAAGCCGACGGCTGAAACCGCGATTCCGGCCTGAATGACTGCTCCTTCACCATATTTTTTCGTCATTCTTCCAACCAGGCCGCCCTGTACAATGGCACCGGCCAGTCCCATGATCATGAACAGATATCCCAACTGGACCGTACCAAGCCCTGCTTTTTTCGCGGCAAAATACGCAAACGTCGCTTCAAGGCCGGCCAAGGAAAGGGAGGTGAATAATTGTAAAACATACAAAACGGTGATCGGACCGCGCAAAGCTTTGTGCAGCGGCGTTTTTTTTGCTCTGTGTCCTCCTCTTTCCTCAGGCGGCAAGGATTCTTTTAAGAGAAATAGAACGAAAATGAAGGTAAGCAGGCTGGAGAACCCAGCCAAATAAAACGGCATGTTTAAACTGTTTTTAGAAAAAATACCCCCGATGGCAGGGCCCAAGATAAAGCCCAAGCCAACCGATGCGCCAATGATCCCCATTCCTTTTCCGCGGTCTTCATCCGAGGTAATATCGGCTACATATGCCATGACCGTCGGCATGTTGGCGGATGAAAGAAATCCTCCGATAATCCTAGCCGCAAACAGCATCCATAAAGCGGAGGAAAGTGCCATCATGAAAAATGAGATGGCCAAGCCGAATATTCCGATCATCATCACCGGTTTCCGGCCAATCCGATCGGAAACCCTTCCCCACATAGGTGCAAAGAGCAATTGCATCAATGAATAAACAGCCATCAACAAACCGAGCTCCGCTGGGGATGCGCCCATTTCTTCAGCGTAAAACGGCAGGACAGGGATGATGATCCCAAACCCGACCATGACAAAAAACATGACAGCAAAAAGTATAGGCAGTGCCTTTTTCGTATCCAAACCAAGTCCACTCCAGTCTACAAAGAATCTTCAAATGATTGCCTGTACAGCTTTTCAATTTATATTAACATGAATCGGGCGGTGTTGTTAGCATAAGGCGTTTGAATCAAATTTTGTCTGGAAATAACATGTTTTGTAAATAACGATTGGGGAAAACAGACAAGTAGTAATTTTGAAAAGGAGTGTTTGAAAATGGGTAAAAACATTGCCACATTAATCACCGACATGTTCGAAGACGTAGAATATACGGAGCCCGCAAAAGCATTCAAGGAAGCGGGGCATTCTGTCACAACAATTGAAAAAGAAGCGGGAAAAACGGTCAAAGGAAAACAGGGTGAAGCGAACGTTACAATAGATAAAAGCATTGAGGACGTAAACCCTGAAGAGTATGATGCATTGTTTATACCGGGAGGCTTCTCGCCTGACCAGCTCCGCGCCGATGAACGTTTTGTCACATTTACAAAAGAATTCATGAACAAGAAAAAACCTGTCTTTGCCATCTGCCACGGCCCTCAGCTTCTAATAACGGCAAAGGCACTTGAAGACAGACAAGCAACCGGCTATAAATCCATCAAAGTGGATATGGAATATGCGGGGGCTGATTATAAAGATCAGGAAGTGGTCGTCTGTTCGGATCAACTCGTGACAAGCCGGACCCCTGATGATATTCCCGCGTTTATAAGAGAGTCCTTGAAATTGTTATAAACAAGAGGGAATCAACTGATTTCCTCTTGTTTTTTTGGCGAAAAAGGGCGACAATGCATATAAAAGGATACAGGGAGTTGCGCTTAATCATGAATGATGGATCAGGTTTCCGGCATAATGAAAAAATGGTCGCTGAGCTTGAAAAAGATTTGAGATACATATCTGCTATCGTGAAGCAAAAAGGGCGGGAATTGCTGGCAGACTATGCCATCACGCCGCCGCAATTCGTCGGGCTGCAATGGCTTTTTGAAGACGGGGACATGACAATCGGTGAATTATCCAATAAAATGTTTTTAGCATGCAGTACGACGACCGATTTAATCGACAGAATGGAAAAAAAAGAACTGGTTGAGCGGGTGAAAGACCCGAAAGACCGCCGTGTTGTTCGCATACACTTATTAAAAAAGGGCGAAATCATTATTGACGAAGTCATTAAGAAAAGACAGGACTATTTGCAGGATGTTCTTGGTGATTTTTCGGAACAAGAAATCATGGCTCTAAAAGACAGCTTGGCTAAACTGCATCAAGAAATGAAAAAAGAATGAGGCGTTTTTATTGAAAGAGGCTATAGGAGTAATAGATTCGGGCATCGGCGGGCTGACGGTTGCAAAGGAAATCATGCGGCAGCTGCCCAATGAAAAGATTTATTATGTCGGCGATACGGCCCGCTGCCCATATGGTCCCCGACCAGAAGAAGAGGTAAAGGAATACACTTGGCAAATGACTTCCTTTTTAAGGAAATTTGATATCAAAATGCTCGTGATCGCCTGTAATACGGCGACTGCCGCTGTATTGGATGAAATCCGCTCACAGCTTCCCATACCCGTCATCGGAGTCATTTCACCCGGAGCCAGGGCAGCATTGAAAGTGACGGAAAACGGCAGGGTGGGAGTGCTCGGCACAGTTGGAACCGTCAGAAGCGAAGCTTATGTAAAGGAACTGGCGTTGATTAATCAAGATGTGGAAGTGACGCAGCTCGTCTGCCCGAAGTTTGTCCCGCTTGTTGAAAGCTTTCAGTATAACAGCGAGACTGCCAGAAAGGTAGTCAAGGAGACATTGACGCCAATTAAAGAAAGCGGCATCGACACACTTATTCTCGGCTGCACCCACTATCCATTGCTTGGCCCCCTGATTGAGCAGGAAATGGGCCCCAGGGTTAAGGTCATCAGTTCAGGCGAGGAAACAGCCAGGGAAGTAAGTGCCATTTTACATTATAAAAATATGAGGAATACGGCTCCTGATCCGCCGAATCACCGGTTCTTTACAACTGGTTCGATAGAAATCTTTAAAAAAATAGCATCGGATTGGCTCAAAAGTACAGAACTGCAGATCCATTCCGCCAAGCTTGGCAAATATTTGACGCAGCCGAGCTGAGCGAAAAACTGCCGTGGAAAACCGCGGCGGTTTTTTGGTGTTCAAGTACAAAAAAATTCCTTAATTATAAGAAAATCAGGATTAGCGTGCGAACGTTCTTTTCGAGGTATTTTTCCGTCCTTTGCCTTAAATAATGAAGTCAAAGAACGACTTCACTGGACTGCCCTCCGACGGACAGGACGTCCTAGTGCCACCGAAGCCACAGGATGTGGCGCTTTGAGGCGGCCAGCGCTTGTCGCCCCTAAACGGCCGTCTTCAGCATTTCAGTTTGTACGTCGCTAGACGGGCGCTTACGCTTTTCTTTTAAAAAGATATGTCCAAGCGGTCTAAATGAAACAGACGGCTCGTATACATGAAAGTACAAACTGTTCTAGGAGGGGTACAAATGTGTAAACGGGCGAAAATAGCCGCAGTTGCTGTAATCCTTGCAGCAAGTGCGTTCATATCGGGCTGCGGTCTTTTCGGTAAAGGGAAGGAGAAACTGGATCCGCCTCAGGATGTATCTTACTTAAAAGAGGGAGAAGGATTGGATACTGCTTCTGAAAAAGCAGCGCCGGACAAAGAGACCGCAGTGGAGGAAAAAGCGGATACCGTCATGCGTGATCTTTACTTGATTGACCGAAATGGTATGGTTGTATCCCAGACCCTTCCTCTTCCCAAATCAGAAAGTCCGGCTAAACAGGTTTTGGAGTACCTTGTTGATGATGGCCCAATAGCTCAAATTTTGCCTAACGGGTTCAGAACTGTCCTTCCAGCGGATACAGCGGTGGATGTCGATATAAAAGACGGGAAAGCGGTTGTTGATTTCTCCGAGGAATTTGCGACCTACGATGCAAAGGATGAAAAAAAGATTTTACAGGCGGTCACTTGGACGTTGACGCAATTTGAATCCGTGAAGTCTGTAGAATTAAGAATGAACGGCCATCGCTTAAATGAAATGCCGGTAAATGGGACGCCGATCAGTGAAGAAGGCCTCTCGCGCCAAGATGGAATCAATATCGATGATTCCACGGCAGTCGATATTACGAATACACGGCCGGTGACTGTTTATTATTTGTCGCAGGCTGATGATGAGGTCTATTATGTACCGGTTACACGCCGGATTTCCAATAAGGAGCAGGACGATGTCGCCGCGGTGGTCAAGGAATTGGCAGATGGACCGGGAATGATGTCGGGATTGGCCAGTGCATTATCCGGTGATGTAAAACTGTTGGAATCCCCTAAAGTGAAAGATGGGGTTGTAACATTAAATTTCAATGAATCTATTTTGGGCAGTGACGAAAAGAGCATGATTACCGATGCAGCCTTGCAGACACTTGTTTTATCCTTGACCGAACAGGAAGGCATCAAAAGCGTTTCGGTTCTAATGGATGGAAAAACGGGACTGGCAAGTGAAAAGGGCGAACCGTTGACAGAGCCAGTCACCCGTCCTGAAAAAATTAACGCGGTGCGTTATTAATTACAGGAGATTTGATATACTATAGATAAGCTTGAAGAGGCCGGCATAAAGGTCATGCCGGCTCTATTGTTTTTTTAAGGAGGATTATCATTGCGTGTTGATGGAAGGAAAGCAGATGAATTAAGAAACATACATATTGAAACCGGATATTTGAAGCATCCGGAAGGTTCTGTCCTGATTACGGTGGGAGACACAAAAGTAATATGCACTGCAAGTATCGAGGACAGAGTGCCTCCTTTTTTAAGAGGTGAAGGAAAAGGTTGGATTTCAGCGGAGTATTCCATGCTGCCAAGGGCAACCGAAACGCGGAATATCAGGGAATCTTCCAGGGGAAAAGTGTCAGGCAGGACGATGGAAATCCAGCGGCTTATTGGACGGGCACTTCGGGCAGTCGTGGATCTTGAAGCGATTGGCGAAAGGACGATTTGGATTGACTGTGATGTCATCCAAGCAGATGGAGGAACGAGGACAGCATCCATAACTGGGGCTTTTGTCGCCTTGACGATGGCTGTTGCCAAGCTAGTGGAGGAAAAAGAACTGCCGACTTTCCCGGTGACAGATTTTCTGGCGGCAACGAGTGTTGGCATCATTGAAGAAGTTGGCGTTATTTTGGATTTGAATTATATAGAAGACAGCTCAGCTTTAGTTGATATGAATGTGGTGATGACAGGTGCAGGGGAGTTTGTCGAACTGCAGGGAACAGGAGAAGAATCCACTTTTACAGCCAGCCAACTGCAGGAAATGCTTGCGGCAGCCAAAAAAGGCATGAAGGAATTATCCGGAATTCAGAAGGAAGCTCTCGGAGAAATTGCGGAGAAGATTGGATCTAAGCCCACTGATGGAAGTGAAAAACAATCGTGAAAAGTGTTATCATAGCAACGAAAAATAAAGGCAAAGCGAAGGAATTTGAGCGGTTGTTTTCAAAGTATGGAATGGAAGTAAAGACATTGATTGACTTTCCGGATGTGCCCGATATTGAAGAAACAGGGGAAACATTCGAAGAGAATGCGATTATCAAGGCGGAAGCAATTGCCAAACTTGCAAATTCTTTTGTTGTGGCGGATGATTCGGGGCTGGTCATCGATGCACTTGGTGGAAGGCCCGGCGTATATTCGGCCAGGTATGCGGGGGCTGAGAAAAACGATGAAGATAATATTGATAAGGTATTGAGTGAAATGGAAGCTGTCAATGAAGAGGAAAGGACAGCGCGTTTCTATTGCGCTCTTGCTGTGGCAGGGCCCGATTTTGAAACGATCACTGTTAACGGAACATGTGAAGGGATCATACTGAACGAACGCCGTGGTTCCGAGGGTTTCGGGTACGATCCCATCTTTTTCGTACCATCCGAAGGAAAAACAATGGCGGAAATGAGCCCTGAAAGGAAAAATGAACTGAGCCACCGTGCGGCTGCCATGAAAAATTTGGAGCCGTATATAGAAAAATTATCTTTGATGTAAGTCAGCAGATGGGAATCATTTTAAATGCGGTTTTAGGGGCATTTCTTGTTCGGTTTTTGCGGATTTCCTTGAGCTTTGGAGCGTTTCAACAGGACTCATCATGATGCCGGGAGTCTTTGTCAATTACAAGTGGGACTGTTTCCGTTTCAAATTCCATGGAATAATGGTTAAGCAGCCAAATCACCCTTTCGTATGGGTAGGTGGGTACTTAAACTATACGACGGTGATTTGGATGTTTCCTTTTTTTGTCGAATTTTGAACACAATGTTGCCCAGACTTTGTTACCGAACCAAGAATTATTGTTTTTAATCGTATTCCCGGAAAAAAGAAAAATGCTCCAAATCGTTGGTGCAACAACGTTTCGGAGCATTTTTCATGGTGCCAATTACATATAAAGACGTCCCAGGAGAGATTCGAACTCCCGACCCACAGCTTAGAAGGCTGTTGCTCTATCCAGCTGAGCTACTGGGACTCCATATTATTTTTAAAGACATTTTTTATTATATGGCCGGCGCTTGGTAAAGTCAATAGTTTTTTCCAAATTTATTATTAATCCTTTTACGGCCAGTTGTAAAAATAAATGCAACACCTGAAACGTGAAAAACCATAGACAAACCGTGTATGATTAAGTCGACGAAAACACAATCAATACAGGGGGTTCATCTATGGCACATTCACAGTCTACCACAAATAAACGCACCTTTAGACATCTGACGGCTATCGACCGAGGAAGAATCTCTGCTTGCCGAGGGGAAATCTCAAACTGACATCGCCGTAGCTGTCGGGTGCCATAAGAGCACCATCTCCCGGGAGATAAAGCGTGGAACTGTCAGCCAGATGAGATCAGGTAGAACGGTCTATAAGGCTTATTTTCCCGAAACTACAAAAACACTCTATAACTATATCGATGCTGGTCTGATGGGCGTCAAAAACATTGATCTGCCCATGAAACTGCGCCTGAACACCAAGAAGAAGCGCTGCCGCAAGAACAAGCGGGTCAAACGCGCGAGGAACTGATCCTTAAGATAGACGGTAAGAACAGCGGGGCGACAGGCGCTGCCATCGCCGCCTTGCGGGAACGTTACGGTCCTCTTCTTCCCAAGGCGTTCAAAACGGTCACTGCTGATAACGATCCGATATTGCTGACCTGGCCACTTGGATCAATAGTGAGGAAGGGCCGGAAGTTTATTATACCCACCCTTACACTTCATGCGAGCGCGGAACGAACGAGCGCCACAACGGATTGATCAGACGGTTCATTCCCAAAGGGAAACCGATTTCCTCGGTGGCCGGCTCGACCATTCGACGTGTAGAGAACTGGTGTAATCAGCTCCCCCGCAGGATTCTTGGATACAGGACACCGGAGGAATGCTTCCGTGAAGAGCTTTCCCTGTTGGCTTAGCCGGAGGCGGAGCATCACAAATGCAGCAGGTGGAAAAATATCCCTGCTTCTGGCTGGCTTTATCTTCGAAAATGTATTTGGTTTATATATTTCCTCTTTTTAGGGAACAATATTCCGCGAGGCAGTAAATGGGAGGATATCTATATGAAAGGCAAAACCAAAAATACTAATGAAAAATTAACATCGGCCGAGATAGGGAAACTTTGGGCAACGTATACGGGGAATACACTTTTTACGTGTGTTCTGAGTTATTATCTTAAACATGTCGAGGATAAAGATATCAAAAAGGTTGTGGAGAATGCGTTAAAGTTAAGCAGGAAAATTGTGGAGGATATCAAAGCGATATTTATTAAAGAAAATTTTCCCATACCAATCGGTTTTTCAAAGGAAGACGTAAACCTGGGTGCTCCAAGGTTATTTTCCGACGAGTTTTATCTTCACTATTTAAAGTATACGGGTAAAGCCGGAATGAGTATTTACACAATTGCCATACCTTTAGTGGTCAGAAAAGATGTACGGGATTTCTTTATTTTTACTCTGAATTCTGCTGTTAAACTTTTAACAGAGGTTAATGATCTATTAAAAGAAAAAGGTTTTTTAACAAAGCCGCCTTTCATTCCTGTCCCTAAAAAAGCCGACTTTGTAAAAAAGCAAAGTTATTTAAATGGCTTTTTCGGAAACGTTCGATCCCTTCACGCACTTGAGATTACACACCTTTATGATAATATTGAAAACGATGCTACAAGCAAGGCGTTGCTAATTGGCTTTTCTCAAGTATCTAAAAATGAAGAAGTTCGAAAGTTCCTCCTTAGAGGAAAGGAAATGGCTAAAAAACATTTAGAAGCCTGTTCACAGCATCTGCACAATGAAAATTTGCCATCTCCTGCCTTATTGGATGACTTGGTGACCACTTCTACTTTTTCTCCCTTTTCAGATAAATTAATGTTATGGCATAAAATGGATATGTTTTCCATGAAAATCAGGTCCTATGCAAATGGTGCATCACTTAATGGACGGCGTGATATTGGTGCAATGTATGCTAAGTTTCTAATGGATGTTGGATTATATGTTGAGGATGGCGCGAATATTATGATTGACCATGGCTGGATGGAACAACCCCCAAAAGCTGTTGACCGTAAAGATTTAGCAAAGGATTAAAGCGATATAGCGAATGATACTATATGTAGAACAAATCGCGACTAAATTTGGAAGGCAATCAAATGTCCGGGATATGTGGGACACAATATAGATAACTGGGTGGCAGCCAAATCCATTGTTGCCGTCACGGAACGTAACGTTTGGTCCATTGTTAAGTGTTCATCAGAAAAAACAGAAAAAGTTCTTGGAGAGATGAAATGAAAACTTTTGAACTTTCTTTGAAGTTTAACTGATTTTTCTATTAAAACATTAAAAATTCCGGGGATTTCCGACTTTCGCAAAAGTGAATGCTGAAATATTCAAAAAATAAATGGGGATGAAGGGAAATTCTTTCCCGAATAGGAGAAAATCCGTGAAAACGGTCAGGAATCCGTGCGATACCTTCCCGAAGAAGCAATAATCGCGTCAACTCGGTAAGGAATCTTTGGGATTCCCGGGAAGTGGAGATAAAAATTCGGTCAATTTAATGATTTTTTGCCGTAAAAGCGTACCGGACAATAGCAACTCTCCTTCCAGTGTTAAAACTTAATTTGTTTCCCTCTGAATACTTATGACGTTTAACTATCTCAACTTGTACAATCAACAACTAACCTATTCATCTCATGATGAAAAATCACGAGATGAATAGGTTAGTTTAAAAAATGTGGTAATTTAAACAGAAGCGGAAAACGAGCTGTTTTGCTAAAGACCCCAATCAACTATACAATGATCCATTTTACGGTATTTCTCTCGATTCCATTAATCCAATTCCGCCCCAATTCCTGTTCCATTAGAAATGCCCGCCAATTTTTGCAACGGGATTTTTCATCAAATTTACCTTAGTGCATTACTAACTTAAAGAGCGGATATACACTGGTGTTTAACTGTCAGGGTAAGCTTTTTAAATCATAATTACCACCAGCCGCCAAATCCACCAACAAAGGAAGCTCCCACAATAATCAATAGGATGAACAACACAACGATTAACGCGAAGCCACCACCATAACCAACACCAGCAGACATATTTATTTCCCTCCTTTTCACCTTGCCTTAACAATATATGAGAAAATAAAAAAAGCGGATGGGCACTTTGGATAAAAGGGGATCATTTGCAAATTAATTTTGTTCTGAAACCGGATTTAAAGGAAGTATGTGGCTACGGAATACCAAATAAGATGGGCCCGTCCATTCATTTTTTAACGTATTGCACGCGTGATTTTCTTAAAGCTGCCGAACAAAAAACAAGGGGAAAAATTTAATATGCTAATATTTTACAGGATTTTCCGGAAATACACAGAAGTATATTTTTATTAAGTGTGCAGGAGGAGGAACGATGTCTAAAAGTATTGAGAATCACCACAAGGAATTATTAATCTTAAAAACAATTGCCGAAACGTTGAACGAAAGTAATGATCTAAAACAGATGCTTCAAAGTACGCTGGAAAAATTGCTTGAAGTGACTGGAATAAGCACGGGATGGATATTTCTAGCAAAAGAGCCGCCGTTTCACAAGAAGATGGCCGATTACAACTTGCCTCCGGCACTTGCCCGGGAAGATAAGCAACCGATGAGATGCGGTACTTGTGATTGCCTGGAGCTATTTTGGAAAGGTTCATTGAAGAAAGCGGTCAATATTATTAAATGCAAGCGTCTGCATGAGGCAGTCGAACATTCATGGGGGGATACCCGCAACCTCACCCATCATGCGACGGTTCCATTAACAGTCCGCGGAAAAAGATTTGGCATTTTGAATGTCGGTTCACCGGGAAAAAAATACTTCAACGATGAAGAACTTACTCTGCTCGAATCGGTAGCGTATCAAATTGGAACCGCAGTGGACCGGACGTTCTTGTATGAGCGGGAAAAGAAACAATTCGAATATTATGCAAAGATCGATGAACTGACGCGTCACATATGGAATATAAATGATCCGGACATTCTCCTCAGAACCATTATTGGGCAGATAGGAGAGAATTTTGGCTGGTCGGCGGCAGGCATCATCATGAAAAGGCGTGATCGCTTGACCCTGCAAGCGCTTTATAGGGATGGAACACCTAGATTAATGAATGAAACATGGGGTTTCCATGATTCAAAAGATTCTTCGGATATTATCGTTAAAGCATATTTAGAGCAGAAAGTATGTGTAAGCGATCAAAAAGATTTTATTTTTCCTGAACTTAATAATAATGGCGGCCAGTTTTCGATTGCCATACCGTTGAAATTGCATGAAATGCGTTTTAGATATGAACAAAAAGGCGTGCTGTTCATTAGCAGACAGTTCGAACCGTTCGTTGATTATGAGTTTGAGATATTGAAAGTATTGGCGGAACATATTTCGTTAGCGATGGAAGAGGCCCGGCTTTATGCAGAACGGCGGCAACTGCTCCTAACCGAAGAGAGAAACCGGCTAGCCCGCGACTTGCATGACTCTGTCAATCAAAAACTATTTTCTCTCTCTTTGACAGCCCGTGGACTCAGGGAAATGTTAAAACATGAAGATCAGAACGTAATAGAAGGCATTAACAATATCGGTCAGTTGGCTCAAGAAGCTTTGACCGAAATGCGCTCCCTTATTTGGGAGCTTCGTCCGGACAATATCGACAAAGGAATTACATATTTACTGAAAGAATACGCTGATAAAATCGGATTAAATGTCACCATACAAATGAAAGAAGACGGCCAACTCATGCCAGAGGTAGAAGAGGCGTTCATTCGTATCGGCCAAGAGGCGCTGAACAATGTAAGAAAGCATGCCCGTACGAACTGCGCCCAAATTCGAATTGAATGTCACCCAGATGCCGTGCAAATGGTTGTATCCGATGAAGGGCGGGGCTTTTCACTTGAACAAGCATTGAAATACACAAAGTCTCTCGGGATGAAAAGCATGCGGGAACGGGCTGCACAAGTAAACGGAAATTTTGAAATTGAAAGTATCGAGGGAAAGGGAACAACCATTACTGTTCTAGTGCCCACAGCCAAAGGGAAAGGGGGTTAATATGTGAAAATTAAAGTACTGCTCGTCGATGATCATTTGGTTGTATTGAGAGGATTGCGTTTCTTTCTGCAAACTCAATCTGATATAGAAATCATCGGCCAAGCGCAAAATGGGATAGAGGCGATAAAAAAGGTTGAGGAATTAAAACCAGACATTGTGCTTATGGATGTACAAATGCCGAAGATGGACGGGATAGAGGCGACTAAGCAAATTTCGGAAAACTATCCCGATGTAAAGGTAATTATTCTTACAAGTTTCTCCGACCGGGACTCTGTCTTGCCTGCCATTAAAGCAGGAGCCCTCGGCTACCAGTTGAAAGACGTGGAGCCCGATGTTCTGGCGGAGACAATCAAAGCAGCAATGGAAGGCAATCGAACGTTTCACCAGCAAGTAACGAATCAACTGATTTCCCATATGACACAGGAAGCCGAAACCGGGATTCAAATCCTTACTCCGAGGGAAAGAGAAGTACTGTACCATATCACTTTAGGACAGAGCAATAAGGAAATAGCGGCTGAACTTCATGTTACAGAAAAAACAGTAAAAACCCACATCACCTCGATATTGGGAAAAATGCAGTTGCAAGATCGTACACAAGCGGCACTTTTTGCCATAAAAAATAACTGGTTTGATTGATTACTCGGACGAACGTCTTAGACTAAGGTCTTATCTTGATAAGGCCTTTTTTGTATGCAAATTTTAGACACAAGTACGATTTTATCAAGATGATCAATGCTTAAAATAAACATAGGAACCAAATATAGCTGAAGGGAGGCTTACGATGAATCTTTATGAGTATCAATATATGATAAATGAACAAAAACGCCTGCTAAATCAAATCAACCGAGAAGCGTGGAAACACACGTCCGGTTATCTGTATCAAAAGCCTTTCTTAGTCAAGTTCATTACATCTGTATTTAAAGGAAAAGAGCAGTTTTAGCTGAAAAGAGCGCTTGAATAAAGCGCTCCTTGAGGTTAAGATGAGCCGAAAAATGGATTCGGAAATGGTCCGGATGTGCGGAGGCTGTTTAACTTAATATATAGAGGCGCCGATAATAATCAACAGAATGAACAGCACCACGATTAATACAAAGGAACTACGCATGCCGTATCCTCCGCCATATCCATAACCGCCGTATCCGCATCTGCGCCCACAACCATAAAATCCCATGAATATCACCACCTTATAGGATTAATACAAATTATGCAGGTCCATGTAAAACGAGCTAGGGATATGCGGACAAATTTAAAAAATGGGCAAGTTTTAGGACAATATTTTCCTAAGCCACCATTTCAAGAAAATCAAAATATACTTACCAACACCCTCGAATTGTTGTACAATATACGTATTCACTGGAGGTGATATAAGATGGCGAACATATTTCCGCCAGAATTTGCGGCGTCTCATGCAAAGCCTCTTATAAAACAGGCGATACTTTGCATGAGGTAGACGATCTGATCATCGCCTAATTTTTATAAATGGCTTTGTCTCTTACTCTAATTTTTATACTACAATAAGGAGCTAATAATAATGACAAGCCATAACGAAATACAACCTTTTATCAGGTGTGACCAATTTAACTTTATTAAATTTCAAGTGAAGCATTTGGTGCATGCCCATTCTACAGTCAAGGATCCATCCGTTCTGAAAGCAGTCAAATATGGTGCGGTGGACAAAATAATGAATCTGTTTCCTGAGATCGAAGAGCATCAGATTTTTGATGAAATTGCCGAAATTGAAGAAGATATTCAGGCGAAAAATTTTCTGGCCGATCTAAAAACATATGTCATTCCTTTTAAGCCGGTAACGGAAAAAACGGTAGGAAAGCTTTTTCCAAAAGCAGGGAAATTGAAACTGCAGTTTTTAAAGGAAATCGATTTTACTGAAACAACCTATTTGGGCTGGTATGATATCCGTTCCGACAAAAAATTCCTCATTTTCGATTACAAAGAGAAGTTAATGGGGGTTCATGGTACGTTCAGGCATAAAACAAAAGGGATTTGTTCTTTATGCAATCGCCATGGGGAAGTGGGGTTGTTCATGGCAAATGTAAAAAGCGGGAAAGAAACGTTCACCAACCGCGGGAATTATATTTGCGATGACAGCCAAGAGTGCAACCGGAATTTGCAGTCGCTGGATAGGCTTGAACATTTCATAGAAAACTTGAAAAACTGAGGACCCCTTCCTCAGTTTTTTTGTATCAGAAACATTGTGTCCGCCAATATAGGAGCAGATTTGGGAAGATGTATTATTTTTTTGAAAATCCTATTTAATTCGTTTGATTTCCGCTTCTTGATCTATAGAACGCCTGGAGAGCAAGTCCAAAGTCCGTTCATGTCTCTCTTGTGTTTGTTCAATGCGTTTTACAACTTTATTAGTCTCAATGACTGCCTGCTTCACCGAAATATTATCCGTTCCTAATTCCTTCATTTCTTCTTTTAAATCATGCATTTTCAGTTCCATGCTTGACATGCGTGTTTCCAGCGCATCAAATCTGTTATTCATTTGGGACCTAACGCTCTGCACTTCATCTTTAACGCCATGTACGTCACTTTTAACGCTTTGCACTTCATCCTTAACGCCTTGCACATCACTTTTAACGCTCTGCACTTCATCCTTAACGCCTTGCACGTCACTTTTAACGCCCTGTACTTCATCTTTAACGCCTTGCACGTCACTTTTTACCCTCTGTACTTCATCCTTGACGCCTTGCACATCACTTTTAATGCTTTGCACTTCATCCTTAAGACCTTGTACGTCACTTTTTACACTCTGTACCTCATCTTTAACAGACTTTACTTGAACGGTTAAGCCCTGTACACTCGCTAAAATTTGATTCAAAATTCCCTCGTTCAATTTTACACCCCCATACTAAAAGTTTTTATTGAAATTGTGGTTTTGCCCGGTTGTTATATCTTCATTATAGTATCTTTCCGTACCGTTTTGTATAGCTTTTATTCTTTGCTTCATCTGCCTAAAAAAACAGCCCAACCCGGGCTGTTCCTCATCTCTCACATGCATATCCATCTTTATCCCTGTCCATTTTTGGCTGATAGGCCGGATGGCCTTCGGGCACTCCATTCGGATAGACCTTTCTTAGTTCCGTACAGTTCTGAAAAGATTCCGTTCCGCCTGCCGGTTCAAAAGGCCGGCGGTCAGGGGCGGGTTGCTGTGAATCTCCTGACTCTCCGGCAGAAGATTCTTTAAAACCTGATTCTGTCGCATAGTTTTCGATCGACCAAATGCCGATCCCTTTCGCTTTGGCTCGATTTTGTGTTTCTTCGTAAGGGGTTAAATGCCTTGTATTTGGAGGGTAAACATAGGCAACTCGAGCCAAGCCCTCCTCCAATAAAGTTTCTTGCACACTTTTCCCGTCGACATATACATAGGCCAGCAATCGTCCATATTTATCGACACGTTCCCCGATATCGAACTCAAGTGTCAGATCACCACTGTTGACCAGTTGCGCGTTGCGCTCCTTCGCTTCTTCGCCGAAAGGCTGCTTTCCCAAGCGCGGGTGGTTTGTTTCCGGTGTATCAATTAGAAGGTAACGGACGTTTTGTTCTTTACCATTGTATCGGACTTTGATCGTGTCACCGTCTATCGTTTTGACAAGTGTTACAGGGATCTGATCGACTGTGCCGGATGTGTCAGTGGATTTTTCTTTAACTGGCTTCTGCTCGGTTGTTGATGATGGCTCCTGTTCTTTTTCCTGTTGTGTCTCTGTATCAGCTGCTTGAATCTCATCTGTTTTCCTATCCACAGATGTGCTGCCAATGTCAGAGCAGCCGGCCAAAGCCAGCAGGCTGACAGCAGCGACGGAAACAATTATTTTTCGCTTGGATGTCGCTGCTGTAACTGTACCTATTAAAAGTAAGATGAAAATGACTCCAAAGATGCTGTTCATGTTAATTGAACTCCTCCGATGATTATGTAGACTGTTTTACGCCTCTAATAATTAAGGAACATGAAAACAAAGTCTATTTTATCATCAGAGACTGTTTAATCAAGCAGATTTTGGAAAAAGAACGGCAATTGAAAATATACCTGATAATTCTTCCATACTTTTAAACATAGAATGTGTAAAGAGAAGGGGAGTGAGTCCATTGAAAATAGCCGTTTTGGGAGCGGGGCTTATGGGGAAGGAAGCAGTGCGTGATCTTGCAGGGTCGGAAAGTGTGAAAGAGATTGGAATAGCGGATATTTATTTCGATCAGGCGGAGGCTGTATGCCGGACGGTCGGTTCACCAAAGGTCAAAGCGTTTCAACTGGATGCCGGAAACTTTCAGGATCTTGTTCAGTTTCTGCGGGGATATGATGTTGTCATCAATGCCTTGTTTTATTCTTTTAATGAACAGGTGGCTAAGGCCGCTATTTTGGCGGGAACAAATTCCGTTGATTTGGGCGGCCATATCGGACATATGACGGATAAGGTGCTCGCCCTTCATGATAAAGCGAAAACTGCCAATGTCACAATCATCCCGGATCTTGGGGTAGCGCCTGGCATGATCAATATTTTATCCGGTTATGGTGCAGGCAAATTAAGCAATCCGAAATCTATCAGGCTGTATGTTGGGGGAATTCCCTTGCGGCCGGAGCCCCCTCTGGAATATAATCATGTTTTTTCAATGGAAGGTGTGCTCGACCATTATACAGACCCTTCCTTGGTCATACGTGATGGAAAGGTACGGGAAATTCCATCTTTATCGGAGGTGGAAAAAGTATATTTTGAAAAGTTCGCTCCATTGGAGGCCTTCCATACTTCAGGTGGTACATCCACACTTTCAAAGTCCTATCCAGACCTTGAAACTCTGGAATATAAAACAATCCGATATCCCGGCCATTGTGAAAAATTCAAATTGCTTGTAGATCTGAACTTGACGCGCAGTGATTATAGCGTGGAAGTCGGAGGACAGCAGGTCAAGCCGCGTGATGTTTTATTAAAAGTATTGCAGCCTGTCGTTGATTTGAAGGATAAGGATGATGTCGTTTTGCTCAGAGTGATTGTAGCGGGGGAGGCAGGGGGAAAAGACAGAATTTACGAGTATGAAATGGTGACGTATAAAGACCGTTCGCATCAAGTGACTGCGATGGCAAGAGCGACGGCTTATACGATATCAGCCGTAGCACAGATGATAGGGGATGGGAGAATAACCCGGAAGGGTGTATATCCGCCGGAGCAGATTGTTCCAGGGGAGATCTATATAAAAGAAATGGCTAAAAGAGGTGTGCATATTGTTGAAAAGAGGCAATAAGAGGAAGAACACAGAGAGAAAGGTGCCCGTTAATTGAGATTGCTGCGCAAAACGGTCACCAATACGGTAATCAGTGCTCATTATCGCATCAGCGATTTCCGTCAACCCGGCACTATTAAAATGAACCTTTACTTTCCTTTACTAAAAGACTCAACATAAAAAAGCCGCCCAGGAAATCACTTTATCGCAATTTTCTGGACGGCATCTTCTATTTTTCTAATCTTCAAAAGGCCACGGAGGAAGCATTTTGTTCAACTGCTTATCCTCGCGGTAGCCGAGGACATAATCAGCCTGCATAATCGTGTGGATTTCGCGAGTTCCTTCATATATTACAGGAGCTTTGGAATTCCTCAAATACCGCTCTACTGGATATTCGTTTGAATAACCATAAGCTCCGTGAATTTGAACGGCGTCATCTGCTGCTTTATTGGCAAAATCGCACGCTTGCCATTTGGCAAGGGATGTTTCTCTCGTATTCCGCACCCCTTTATTCTTCAATTCCCCTGCGCGGTACACAAGAAGGCGGCTCATTTGCAGCCCAGCTTCCATGTTGGCAATCATCTGTTTGACAAGCTGGTGGTCACCGATTTTCTTGCCGAAGGTTTCCCGCTCATGACAGTATTTGACGCTTGCTTCCAGACAGGCCATGATCTGCCCGCAGGCTCCTGCCGCCACTGTGAAGCGTCCGCTGTCCAAAGCGGACATCGCAATTTTAAAACCTTCCCCTTCTTCTCCCAGAAGGTTTTCTTTGGGGACTTTCATATTTTCAAAGAATATTTCTCCCGTATTGCCGGCGCGAATTCCCAATTTGCCCTTGATCGCCTTGGAGGAAAATCCCTCCATCGTTCTTTCCACGATGAAAGCCGAAATCCCATGATGTTTTTTATTTTTATCAGTATAAGCGAAAACGAGGAAGTGGTCGGCCACATCACAAAGGGAAATCCATGTTTTTTGCCCATTCAGTATATAATGGTCGCCATCCCTGACTGCCGTTGATTGAAGGGCGGCAACATCGGATCCTGCATTCGGCTCAGTCAATCCGAAAGCGCCGATCTTTTCTCCTTTAGCCTGGGGGACCAGATATTTTTGCTTCTGCTCCTCCGTTCCCCACTGAAGCAGCGTCATGCTGTTTAATCCGGTATGTACAGACACGGCTGTACGAAAAGCCGTATCGCCTCTTTCCAGCTCTTCGCAAACAATCGCAAGTGAATTATAGTCCATTCCGCTCCCGCCGTATTTTTCCGGGATGCAGACTCCCATCAAGCCGAGTTTCGCCAAATCGGTAATGATCTCGGAGTGAAATTCTCCTTTTTCATCCCATTCAGCTATATGGGGCATGATTTCCTTGTCTACAAAGTTCCGTACCGTTTTTCTTAACATGATTTGTTCATCGCTAAAGTCGAAATTCAATTACAGCACCCCTCGTCAAATGATTTTGTTTTTCCTTAAAAACCCGATCAAATCTTCATCATATCCAAGTTCCATCAGTATTTCGTTTGTGTGTTCCCCGGCATCAGGCGGATAATAGCGTACTTTGGCAGGGGTTCGCGAAAGCTTTAACGGGCTTCCGATCAATCTGATTCTGCCTGCTGTAGGATGTTCAATGGATTGGATGATGTCCCTCGCCTGAAGCTGAGGGTCATTCTCCAAATGATTGACGGTTTGGATCGGACCGCATGGAATATTGTTTTCACGGAAAGAACGGATCCATTCATCGGAACCTGCTTCCATCAGCCGCTTTTGTAAAATCGGTATCAGTACTTCCCGATTTTCCACTCGCTTCGGATTCGTTAAAAATCTTGGATCCTCCGCCAATTCCTCAAACCCCATCAGCCGGCATAAAACCGCAAATTGCCGGTCGTTGCCGACAGCAACCACAATATCGCTGTCTTTGGTTTGAAAAGTTTGATACGGAACAATATTCGGATGGCTGTTACCCAAGGCTTGCGGGGTTTGTCCCGACATTAAAAAATTGCTGGCGACATTAATCAGGGCGCTGACCGCGCTGTCATATAATGCGATGTCGATTTTCTGGCCAATGCCTGACCGTTCCCGTTCCAGCAATGCCGCTTGAATTCCGATACAAGAATATAAGCCTGTCAATACGTCTGTGATAGCGATTCCAACTTTTTGCGGTCCGGAATCTTCATCCCCTGTTATGCTCATGAAACCGCTCATTGCCTGAATGATAAAATCATAGCCGGGCAGGTTTTTATAAGGTCCGGTTTCACCAAACCCTGTGATGGAACAATAAATGATGCCAGGGTTAATGTTTTTAAGGGTGTCGTAACAGAGTCCGAGCCGTTCCATCGTCCCGGTCTTAAAATTGTGGATAATGACGTCACTTTCTTTGACAAGCTTTTTGATGATGTCTTTTCCTTCCGACGATTTCAAATTCACTGTCATGCTTTTCTTGTTTCGGTTAGCACATAGGTAATAGGCGCTGACCCCCTTTTGAAAAGGCGGCCCCCATTTTCTTGTGTCATCCCCTCCGTCAGGGGTCTCCACTTTTACCACTTCTGCTCCCAGGTCACCTAAAATCATTGAACAATAAGGGCCTGCAAGTACTCTTGACAGATCCAACACCTTGACACCCTTCAGTGCATGCGCCAGTTAGTACCACTCCTTTCCCGAGCTTATTACATGGCTGCTTTTACGGATGATTAAGCACTGGACAAATGGGTATAAGTAAGAGAACGAAAAAATTGTGTTATTTTGTCCTATGCATATATTTACATATATTCTATAAAAATTTGAAATATTCCTTCCTGTCGATAGAGGTTTTTGCCAGAAGTTTGTTTTTCAAACAACCACATGCTAAACTATCTTACATTAAAAGGGTGAGCTCGTTCTGCTATTGGGAAGGGTTATATATGGAAAAAGACAACATTATTTTATTTCCGGGGTTAAAAAAGCGGCTCTTTCAATTTGGAATGGAAAGTTTGAAAGACCGGCAATTTGAGGAAGCGGCACATTTTTTTGAACAGGCAAGGGAACTCGACCATGACGATGATGAAATCGATATGGCTCTCGCGGTGGCTTATTACGAAAGCGGCGATTATCAAAAGGCGAAGGAAAAAACAGAGGACATGCTTCATAAAGGGATCGGTGACTATTATGAAATCATTGATCTCTACTTGATGATATTGATGCAGTTAAACATGCATGAGCAGGTTGTTCATACACTGGAAACCCTTTTTGAGGAGCAGCATGTTCCGCCGGAAAAGCGGGAGCATTATCAAACGTTATTAAAGTTCAGTAAAAGGACATTGGACAATAAGGAGCATAACGGCGGCCCCTCCCAAAAGTCCGCGGAATCCGGCTTTGGCAAAGGCGGCTTTAGGGAGCAATTGATTTTTATTAGCGGCTTGGCGAATAAAAATATTCAGCCTTACAAAGCTTCTTTACTGAATCTCTTGAAGGACAGCCAGGCGCATCCATTTTTACAGACAGCCGCTTTGAATGTGCTAAGGGAACATCAGGTACAAACGCCGGTACAAGTGAAGAAGTTTGATTATGACAGCGCAGTGATTCCCTCTGAACTTCCCGACTTGATGGAGATGCCCCTTTACCAGGCTGTAATAGCCAAATTGAATGAGGAGTTGGAAAATGAGAATCCTGTATTGCTTGAGCAATTGGAGGAAATGATCCTCCGCCATCAATTTCTTTTGTTTCCCTTTGAGTTCACTCCGAGCAATCCTGCACTTTGGGCAGCGGCATACAGGGGTTTCGGCCATGAAATGTACGGAGAGAATTGGAGCAATGAAAAAACGGCCAAAAAGTTCCAGGTAGACCCGGCTGAATTGGATCAGGCCATTTCATTTGTTTTTGATCTTGAACAGCATTCACCTTCAACTGTTTAATTTTTCTTCCCTTTAAATAGTTGAAAAGCTATGTTATAATATAATGGTTATGCCATCTATTGTAAGATCAAAAAATAAGATTTACATAAGAGATTTATCGAAAGATATGTAGTTGGAGGTAATGAATATGTCAGCAAAATGGGAAAAGTTAGAGGGTAATCAAGGAGTCCTTACAGTTGAGGTTGATCAGGAAACTTTTGATAAAGGCCTTGATACAGCGTTTAAAAAAGTTGTAAAACAAGTACACATTCCGGGTTTCCGCAAGGGAAGAATTCCCCGTTCACTTTTTGAAAAGCGTTTTGGCGTAGAATCCCTTTACCAGGATGCGTTGGATGCCATTCTTCCTGAGGCTTATACTTCTGCTGTGGAAGAAACAGGCATTGAACCGGTTGATCAGCCTGAAATTGATATCGAGCAAATGGAAAAAGGGAAAGAGTTGATCTTCAAAGCTACAGTAATCGTGAAACCGGAGGTAAAACTCGGTGATTATAAAGGCCTTGAAGGGGAAGAAATCGATACGGAAGTCACAGATGAAGATGTTGAAAATGAATTAAAAAATCTTCAAGAGCGCCAAGCTGAGCTTGTCGTCAAGGAAGAAGGTACAGCAGAGGAAGGCGACACAGTCACAATCGACTTCGAAGGATTTGTCGATGATAAGCCGTTCGAAGGCGGCAAAGCTGAGAACTATTCGCTGGAACTTGGTTCCGGAAGTTTCATTCCCGGATTTGAAGAACAGCTTGTAGGCGTTGAAGCCGGAGCGGAAAAAGACGTATCTGTCACTTTTCCTGAAGAATACCATGCGGAAGAATTGGCTGGAAAGCCTGCTGTGTTCAAAGTGAAAGTTCACGAAATCAAAACAAAAGAACTTCCTGAGCTTGACGATGAGTTCGCAAAAGACGTAGATGAAGAAGCTGAAACACTCGATGAACTGAAAGCTTCCATCAAGGAACGCCTGACAAAGAATAAAGAGCATGAGGCAGACCATAAGCTCCGCGACTCTCTGGTTGAAAAGGCAACTGAAAATGCAGAGATCGACCTGCCGGAAGTGATGGTTGAAAATGAGCTGAAAAACATGATGAATGAGTTCGAGCAACGTCTTCAAACGCAGGGCATGAACCTGGATCTTTACTACCAATTTTCCGGGCAGGACGAAGAAGCCCTAAAAAGCCAAATGAAAGAAGATGCTGAAAAACGTGTCCGCATGAATTTGACGCTTGAGGCGATTGCAAAAGCAGAAAATCTTGAGCCAAGCGAAGAAGATGTGGATAAAGAGCTTCAAAAAATGGCTGATATGTACAGCATGCCAGTTGAAAGCATTAAAGAAGCGTTTGGTGGCAATACTGATCAAATCAAGGCAGACCTTAAGATTCAAAAAGCAGTCGACTTCCTTGTTGATAACAGGGCCGGCGCATAGCATTTACAAACATAACGTTGAAAAACTCAACATATGATAGAACAAAGGCGCAAGCGCCTGTTTATCGACGTACAGACTGGAGTACCTTTGACGAGATAAAGGAAACACGGCGACGAAGGAGCCGATGTTGACTTATCGTAGGAGGAGGTGCGAAGTCTGCTAGTCGATAGGCGCTGGCCGCCTTAAAGCGCCACGTCCTGTGGCGCCGGCGACACTAGGACCTCCTGTCCGTCGGAGCCGGACGCAGCATTAAGTGACAAATAAGTTACTCACAACCTGAGCATTTTATAATTTCCTTAACAAAAAACAAGGCGCGGGTACTCGTGCCTTGTTTTACAATAAATAAAAGTACAGGCCCATACATAATAATCTCTACTGAGCGAAAAAGTGTATATTTGTTCATAAAATATGCTACAATGCAATACATAACTATTTAACATCTGCAACAACTTTGCAATGAAGCTAAGGTATAGTTATTAAAAGGGGTGAGAGTTCATTGTTTAAATTTAATGAAGAAAAAGGACAGTTGAAATGTTCTTTTTGCGGCAAAACTCAGGAGCAGGTCCGTAAACTGGTCGCTGGGCCAGGTGTATATATATGTGATGAATGTATTGAACTCTGTACGGAAATTGTTGAAGAAGAGCTTGGTACAGAAGAAGAGTTTGAATTCAAAGACATTCCGAAGCCCCGTGAAATCCGTGAAATTCTGAAGGATTACGTCATTGGGCAGGAGCAGGCAAAGAAAGCGCTTGCTGTTGCTGTATATAACCACTATAAGCGGATCAATTCCAACAGCAAGATTGATGATGTTGAATTGTCCAAAAGTAATATTTGTTTGATTGGGCCGACAGGGAGCGGTAAGACCCTTCTTGCGCAAACGCTTGCCCGTATTTTGAACGTTCCGTTCGCCATTGCCGACGCCACTTCATTGACTGAAGCTGGCTACGTGGGCGAAGACGTGGAAAACATCCTTTTAAAATTGATCCAGGCCGCAGACTATGATGTGGAGAAAGCGGAAAAAGGCATCATTTATATTGATGAAATCGATAAAGTGGCGCGGAAATCCGAAAACCCTTCAATCACCCGCGATGTTTCGGGTGAAGGTGTCCAGCAGGCGTTATTGAAAATCCTTGAAGGGACAACTGCCAGTGTTCCGCCCCAAGGCGGACGCAAGCACCCTCATCAGGAATTCATCCAGGTGGACACAACGAACATCCTCTTCATTTGCGGCGGAGCTTTCGACGGCATTGAGCAAATCATCAAGCGCCGCTTGGGACAGAAGGTGATTGGCTTTGGATCTGATAATAAGCAGGATGATATTGAAGCAAAAGGCCTTTTATCAAAAGTCCTTCCTGAAGATCTTTTGCAGTTCGGCCTGATTCCTGAATTTATCGGCCGCCTGCCTGTCATTGCAAGTCTGGAACAGCTTGATGAAGAAGCGCTTGTTCAAATATTGACACAACCGAAGAATGCGCTCGTCAAACAGTATCAGAAAATGCTGGAGCTTGATCATGTCGAGCTTGAGTTTGAAGAAGACGCTCTTCGCGAGATCGCCAAAAAAGCGATCGAGCGCAAGACAGGTGCACGCGGGCTCCGTTCCATTATTGAAAGCATCATGCTTGATATTATGTATGATCTTCCTTCACGTGAAGATATTAAGAAATGTATCATCACGAAAGGTTCGGTACTTGACGAGAAGCCGCCAAAGCTTGTTCTTGAAGATGGAACTGTGTTGAAGGGAACTGCATAAACTTATCTAAAAATCCGGGAGACAGACAGCTTCCCGGGTTTTTTGTTGCTATTATTGAATGGCGCTCACATGAAATATTCCGTTTATTCCTGATCTTGTACGGAGATACTACCCATATGCGAAAAAGAGTGGTCAGGAGGGAATATGATGAATTGGACTGCCGTCATCTTATTCATTCAGTTGTTTTTTGGAACAGTCATCGGGCTGTATTTTTTTAACCTGTTAAAAAATCAAAGGACGCAGAAGGTAACCATTGACAAGGAATCCCGAAAAGAGATGGAACAATTGAGAAGGATGCGCGCAATCAAGCTTACTGAGCCTTTGTCCGAGCGGGTACGGCCATCGAGTTTTGGCGATATTGTCGGGCAGGAAGACGGGATCAAGGCATTAAAGGCTGCGTTATGCGGTCCGAACCCGCAACATGTCATTATTTACGGGCCTCCCGGAGTTGGAAAAACTGCCGCCGCCCGGCTGGTACTGGAGGAAGCCAAGAAGTACGGGAGCTCTCCTTTTCGCCGATCAGCCGCCTTTGTAGAGTTGGACGCTACTACTGCCCGCTTTGATGAGCGGGGGATTGCGGATCCTTTGATCGGATCGGTCCATGATCCCATTTATCAAGGGGCAGGCGCCATGGGACAGGCGGGCATCCCGCAGCCGAAGCCAGGAGCCGTTTCCAATGCCCATGGGGGGGTATTGTTCATAGACGAAATTGGCGAACTTCACCCTATCCAAATGAATAAACTGCTAAAGGTTTTGGAAGACCGGAAAGTTTTTCTGGAAAGTGCCTATTACAGTGAAGAGAATAATCAAATTCCAACGCATATCCACGATATTTTTCAAAAAGGCCTTCCTGCTGACTTCAGGCTTGTCGGTGCCACAACCAGAACACCGAGCGAAATTCCGCCGGCCATCAGATCCCGCTGTATGGAAGTTTTCTTTCGTGAGTTGGAGCGCGATGAAATTAAGAGTGTTGCAAAAAAAGCTGCTGATAAAGTGGAGCTTTCAATCAGTGATTCCGGCTTATCCACACTCGCTTCCTATGCGTCAAGCGGAAGAGAAGCGGTCAATATGATCCAAATCGCTGCAGGTTTGGCGATTACAGAACAAAGAAAACATATACTTGACGCTGATGTTGAATGGATCATCGAAGCAAGCCAACTGGTTCCCAAATATGAGAAAAAAGTTTCCCCAAACCCTGCCATCGGAATCGTCAATGGTTTGGCAGTGACAGGGCCAAACGGCGGGGCTCTTCTGGAAATAGAAATGACGGTTATCCCGGCTCAAGAGAAAGGGAGCATCAATATTACAGGAATCGTTGAGGAAGAGAGCATCAATGGACAAGGGAAATCGATCAGAAGAAAAAGCCTTGCAAAAGGATCATTGGAAAATGTCCTAACTGTGCTCAGGTCCATGGGGGTACCCGCACACCAATATGATATCCATGTCAATTTTCCTGGAGGCATTCCGATTGACGGTCCTTCAGCGGGGATTGCCATGGCAGTGGGAATTTATTCGGCCATTTATAAAGTCCCGGTCGATAATACAGTCGCCATGACGGGGGAGATTGGTATTCAAGGAGATATCAGGCCGGTTGGAGGAGTTTTGGCTAAGGTGAAGGCTGCAAAACTCTCAGGAGCCCGGACAGTTTTCATTCCTGAGGATAACATGAGTTCAATTTTGGGAAGCATCGAAGGAATTGAAGTCATACCGGTGAAAAGGATCGAAGAAGTGCTGAAAGGAGCATTGATCAGCAGTAATGGCCACGATTTCGTTTTTACGGACATGCTTCAGGGAAAGGGGAAAAAGAGTGTTTAGCATAAGAGGCAAAAGTCATCGACGCCTGTTCCTCGACATGAACCGTCTATATAAGCTAAAATTGTGGTAATGTTCAAGTCCTTCTTTTTAATGGAAGGAAAATTACTGGGAGGTGTACGAATGTGACCAAACAAAAAGAGGCGTTCGTTCCCCTGCTGCCATTGCGTGGAATGCTTGTTTTTCCGACGATGGTCCTACATCTGGATGTCGGAAGGGAGAAATCCGTTCAGGCATTGGAGCAGGCGATGCTCACCGACCATCTTATTTTTTTGACGACTCAAAAAGATACTTCAATTGATGAGCCTGGTGAGGACGACATATACAGAGTTGGTACATTGACGAAAGTAAAGCAAATGCTCAAGCTCCCCAACGGTACGATACGGGTTCTTGTAGAAGGGCTTTCGCGGGCTAAAATGAAGGATTATATTGTAAAAGATGATTTCGCTGCCGCCACCCTTGAGCTTTTTGAAGATGAAACGGAAAAAGATGTGGAAATTCAGGCTTTAATGAGAACAATGCTTGAATACTTTGAGCAATATATAAAGCTGTCCAAGAAGATCTCGGCCGAAACGTTTGCAACAGTCGCCGATATGGAGGAGCCTGGGCGGATGGCGGACATCGTTGCATCTCATTTGCCGTTAAAATTGCAGGACAAGCAGGACATCCTGGAAACATTCGATGTAAAAGACAGGCTCAGCAATGTTATTGAAATCATCCATAATGAAAAAGAAGTCCTCAATCTGGAGAAAAAAATCGGCCAAAGGGTCAAGCAATCAATGGAGAGGACCCAAAAAGAATATTATTTGCGTGAGCAGATGAAAGCCATTCAAAAGGAGCTCGGCGAGAAAGAAGGAAAAGTCGGTGAAGTGGCCGAGCTGACCGAAAAAATAGAAAATGCCGGGATGACGGAACATGCCAAGATGACTGCGTTCAGGGAACTGGACAGGTATGAGAAAGTTCCCGCAACATCGGCAGAAAGTGCTGTGATTCGGAATTACCTCGATTGGCTTGTATCACTTCCATGGACGAATGCGACGAAAGATGACCTGAACATCCGCAAAGCGGAAAAGATTCTTGAACGGGACCATTACGGACTTAAACATGTGAAAGAGCGTGTACTTGAATTTTTGGCAGTCAAACAGCTGACCAAATCTTTAAGAAGCCCGATCCTTTGCCTGGCAGGCCCGCCTGGCGTGGGAAAGACCAGCCTTGCACGTTCTATTGCCGAATCCATGGGGAGGAATTTTGTCCGTATTTCTCTTGGAGGAGTCAGAGATGAGTCCGAGATCAGGGGACATAGACGCACCTATGTCGGGGCAATGCCCGGACGGATCATTCAGGGGATGAGAAAAGCGGGTACAGTGAATCCGGTGTTTTTGCTGGATGAGATTGATAAAATGTCCAATGACTTCCGCGGTGATCCGTCATCTGCGATGCTGGAAGTGTTGGACCCTGAACAGAACAAGACGTTCAGCGACCATTATATTGAAGAAACGTATGATCTTTCAAAGGTCATGTTCGTTGCTACGGCCAATGACTTGGGAACCATCCCCGGCCCGCTCAGGGACAGAATGGAAATCATCACAATAGCCGGTTATACAGAATTGGAAAAAATCCATATAGCCAAGGATCATCTGCTGCCGAAGCAGATGGAGGAACACGGGCTAACGAAAAGCCAGCTCCAGATCAAAGACGATGCCATCAAGGCGATTGTCCGGTATTATACAAGGGAAGCGGGCGTACGTGAACTGGAACGCCAGCTTGCATCCATTTGCAGAAAAGCGGCTAAAATCATCGTAGCCGGGGAACGGAAAAGAGTCATTGTTACAGAGAAAAATTTCGAGGATCTTCTTGGCAAGAAAAAATACCGCTATGGCCAGGCTGAGCTTGAAGACCAGGTGGGCGTAGCCACAGGACTTGCCTATACAACAGTTGGGGGCGATACGCTTCAAATCGAAGTATCCTTGACTCCGGGTAAAGGAAAGCTGATTTTGACCGGAAAATTGGGCGATGTCATGAAAGAGTCTGCCCAAGCCGCTTTCAGCTATGTCCGTTCAAAAGCGGAAGACTTGAAGCTTTCGGATGATTTTCATGAAAAGTGCGATGTCCATATTCACGTTCCTGAAGGTGCAGTTCCAAAGGACGGGCCATCTGCAGGGATTACGATTGCGACAGCACTTGTTTCCGCTTTGACAGGCCGACCTATCAGAAAAGAAATCGGCATGACCGGGGAAATCACCCTTCGGGGAAGGGTACTGCCTATCGGCGGAGTGAAAGAAAAGTCGATGAGTGCACACAGAGCCGGATTGACGACCATTATTTTACCGAAGGATAATGAAAAAGATATTGATGAGATTCCTGACAGCGTAAAGAAAGATCTTACCTTCATCCCAGTGACGCATATGGATGAAGTATTGGAGAAAGCTTTGATGGGAGAGGCAAAATGAAAGTAAACAATGTGGAAATGGTGATCAGCGCCGTTAAGCCTGACCAATATCCCGATGACGGACTGCCGGAATTTGCACTAGCCGGCAGATCCAACGTTGGAAAATCTTCTTTTATCAATAAAATGATCAACCGCAAAAGCTTGGCCAGAACATCTTCCAAACCGGGCAAAACGCAAACGTTGAATTTTTACAGGATAGAGGAGACGCTCTACTTCGTGGACGTTCCGGGATATGGATTTGCAAAAGTATCCAAAAGGGAACGGGAAGCCTGGGGGCAAATGATCGAAACGTACCTGACAACAAGGAAAGAGCTAAGGGCTGTCATGTTGATCGTTGATCTGCGCCATCCTCCGACAGAAGATGATGTATTGATGTATGATTTTCTGAAACACTATGAAATTCCATGCGTTGTCATCGCAACAAAAGCGGATAAAATCCCAAGGGGAAAATGGTCAAAGCATTCGAAAATAACAAAGGAAAAACTGAATATGATACCGGAAGACGAACTTATTATATTTTCTTCGGAAACAGGAGAAGGCAAGGAAACCGCATGGAAAGTATTGACCAAAAGGTTTCGGTAGAAATAGGAGGGTGCTGATTGTAAGTGGCACCTTCCTTTTTTGCATGTCCGAAACGTATTGCCGAAAGAGTGGCTGCGGTTATCCGGATTCCTTACCGAGCGTTTGGAATTTCACCGCTTCTTCGGTAGTCATACAGCTGTATAAGTTCACTGTCCGTTATTTCTTTCTTTGGGCAAATATAAAATATGCCCCGGCTGCAATGAAGAATAACGGCCAGAAATTGCTGATCAATGATACATCATGCCCATGCTCAACAGCCCAGTTTTCGAGCCGGTCGAAAAATAGCAGCAAGGAAGCTGCCGCCAAAAATAGAATTCCCGCCATAAGTCCGACGCCCGTTTTTACATAAGTAAGTAAAACGCCGACAGCGATCAGCAATAAAAATACCCCCGCATGCTCCTGCCACATATCAAGTTTATTGACAACGTGAAAGTGAATCCCCATTCCTGTTATGACAGCACCCGGCAATATCGCCTCATGGTCTTTGCCTAAGTAGCCCTGTGCAAGGAAGCCGCATCCAATAATAATGACAAGGGTAGGCCAAGTATATAATCCTTGCAGAATTTGTATGTTAAATTGCTGTAAAAGAAAGTAAAGGCCAAACCCTAAAAAGATGACTCCTGAAAACATTCCCTTTTTTGCCAAAAAAATCACACCCAACCGTTTGCTTGTATTTCATCTTTTTATTTGCTATGGTACTAAAGGATTGAAAATGGTTTTAAGATAGGAAGCTAAGGCTAAATGACAGTAAGGATAAAAAAATTGCGGGAAAAACAGTCGCCTCGCCCATAACTGATATCCGGCTGCGGCTCCTAGCCCCTCGAGGTCACAAGTCACCTTGCTGTGGCGGCTGAAGACCTGCCTCCTCGCAAGTAGCCTTGTGCTTTTCGGGGCTAAGCAGTCGCCTCGCACTTAAATATACCATAGGTTTCGCTTTCTGTTCACATCTTTTTAGAATTCTTCTAATGTGTAGTGATATACTAAAGGTAGTGAGCTATCATTTGGAGGTGCCTATTTTAATATGCACATCATCGTTGTCGGTTTGAATTATCAAACAGCGCCGGTTGAGGTCCGGGAACGCCTGGCCTTTGCTGAAGGCGATCTTGCTTCCGCTATGACGGCACTGAAAAATAAAAAGAGCATTTTGGAAAATGTCATTGTTTCCACTTGCAATCGGACGGAAGTATATGCGGTTGTGGACCAGCTTCATACCGGCCGTTATTATATTAAAGAGTTTTTATCGGAATGGTTCCAGATTGATCAAAAAGATTTTACCGATCATTTATTCATTCATGAACATGACCGTGCGGTTGAACATTTATTTAAAGTTACTTGCGGATTAGACTCCATGATCCTTGGGGAGACCCAGATCCTTGGCCAAATCAGGGACAGCTTCCTGCTTGCCCAGGAAAACGGTACAACAGGAACTATATTTAATTATTTAATGAAGCAGGCTGTAACATTGGCCAAGCGTGCCCACTCCGAAACCGAAATCGGGGCAAATGCTGTTTCTGTCAGTTATGCGGCAGTTGAGCTTGCCAAAAAAGTTTTCGGCCGATTGAAGGACAAGCACGTGCTTATTATCGGAGCGGGTAAGATGAGCGAGCTGGCCATCAAAAACCTATATTCAAACGGAGCTTCAAAAGTCACAGTCGTCAACCGTACGCTGGAAAGAGCAAGGAATTTAGCGAATCAATTTGATGGACAGGCCAAGCCGCTGGGCGAGCTTCAATGTGCGGTCATGGAAGCCGATATCGTCATCAGTTCCACAGGTTCGCCGGAATACGTTCTGACGAAAGACATGATGGCACAGGTTGATAAAATGAGGAGAGGACGGTCACTTTTCCTTGTTGATATTGCTGTTCCAAGGGACTTGGATCCCGCCATTTCAGAAATTGACAGCTTCTTCCTCTATGATATTGATGATCTGCAAGGAATTGTACAGGCGAATTTAGCTGAGCGAAAATTGGCAGCCGAAAAAATCATGGATATGATTGAAAAAGAAATCACGGATTTCAAGGAATGGCTGAATATGCTCGGCGTCGTCCCTGTCATTACGGCTTTGCGTGAAAAAGCCTTGTCCATTCAGGCGCAAACGATGCAAAGCATTGAGCGGAAGCTTCCGGACCTCACGGAACGCGAAAGAAAAGTATTGAGCAAGCATACTAAAAGTATCATTAACCAATTGCTGAAAGACCCGATTCTACAGGTGAAGGAATTTTCCGGTGAGCCGGATGCTTCGGAAAAAATTGCACTCTTTAAGCAAATTTTTGATTTGGAAATTCCGGCAGAGCAAGAGCAGGAAGAGCCGAAACATGCGAAAGATCCCGGAAAAAAGAAAATAAAACTTGCGGCACCGCTGCATACATTCCAATCATAGAGGAATGAGTCTATGTTCGATCTTGTATTGGCAAGACTTCCAGAATTGGTAATCGTCATATACGCCTTATCCATTCTGCTTTATTTTATCGATTTCGTTGATCACAATCGGAAGGCAAATATTTTTGCTTTCCGGTTGCTTTTGATTGTTTGGGCACTTCAAACAATCTTTTTGTTTATGTACATGCTGAATACTGGTAGATTTCCAGTATTGACGCTTTTTGAAGGACTATATTTTTATACATGGGTCCTCATCACTATTTCATTGGTCCTTCATCATATTTTCAAAGTAGATTTCACAGTGTTTTTTACAAATCTGATAGGGTTCAGCTTTATGGCCATCCATGCTTTTGCGCCCATACAGCGATCATCTGTAACAGCTGAACAGCTGATGTCGGAATTATTGTTGATCCATATAACCATAGCGATTCTTTCGTATGGAGCATTTTCGGTTTCATTTGTGTTCTCGTCCCTTTATTTGCTTCAGTTTAAACTGCTGAAAGAGAAAAGGTGGAAGAAGAAGTTATGGCGTTTGGCCGATTTGGCGAAACTGGAAAAAGCATCTTTTATTTTCAACACGCTCGGATTTCCCATGCTTCTGTTAAGTCTCATCCTGGGACTCAGATGGGCATTGATTAAGCTTCCGGTTTTCCATTGGTATGATCCCAAGATTATCGGATCCTTTTTTTTGTTGGTGATCTATGGGTTTTTATTATATGCTTTTGTTAAACGGGTCATGTTCGGACGCAAACTTGCATTATGGAATACAGCAGCTTTTTTATTCGTATTGATCAACTTTTTCTTGATCAGCAGATTATCCAAGTTTCACTTTTGGTTTTCATAAAGGCGGACCAACTGGACATAGGAGGCATTATATATGAGAAAAATTGTAATCGGCTCGAGGAGAAGCAATCTGGCAATCACACAGACAAACTGGGTACGGGAACAGTTGGAAAAGCTTGGTGCTCCCTTTGAGTTTGAAGTGAAAGAGATTGTGACAAAGGGAGACCGTATTTTGGATGTCACATTATCCAAAATCGGCGGAAAAGGGCTGTTCATCAAGGAAATAGAGCAGGCGATGTTTGACGGAGAGATTGATATGGCCGTCCACAGCATGAAAGATATGCCTGCAGAGCTTCCTGAAGGCCTGGTGATCGGATGTGTGCCGCCGCGCGAAGATCATCGTGATGCTTTCATTTCCAAAAGCGGTCTTAAGCTCAAAGAGCTGCCTGCAGGGTCTATCGTTGGAACGAGCAGTTTGCGAAGAGGAGCCCAGATCTTGGCCCAAAGACCGGATTTGGAAATAAAATGGATACGGGGAAATATTGATACGAGGCTTTCAAAGCTTGAAAATGAAGATTATGATGCCATCATTCTGGCAGCAGCCGGGCTGATCCGCATGGGGTGGAACGAAGATACTGTTACGGAGTACTTGGATCCGGACTTCTGTTTGCCAGCCATCGGCCAAGGTGCGCTCGCTATCGAATGCCGGGCGGACGATAAAGAACTGCTGGATGAACTGGCAAAGCTGACATGTGAAAAAACAGCAGGGGCTGTTGAAGCTGAACGTGTATTCCTTCATAAAATGGATGGCAGCTGCCAAGTCCCGATCGCGGGATACGCTGAGATTTTACCTGACAATGAAATTCAGCTCACGGCTCTTGTTGCTTCTCCTGACGGCAAAACCGTTTATTCGGATATGATCAAAGGTACAGATCCAAAGGAAATTGGTGAAAAAGCGGCAGCAAGCCTGATTGAACAGGGCGCGAAAACGTTAATAGAGAACGTGAAAGAGGAGCTGGACCAATGACAAGTGACCGGCTTCCTTTACGAGGCAGGCATGTGTTGATTACCAGGGGCGGAGAACAGGGTGAAAAGTTTTGTAATGACGTCGCTTCCGCCGGCGGGATCCCGTATATGGTCCCGCTCATCGATTTCCGTTCTCACGAAGACTTGAACGCTGCCCATTTTTTACAATCACTCAGTAAATATGATTGGATCATTTTTACAAGCAAAAATGGCGTCAAGTATTTTTTTCGGCAAATTGATTCCCACCGGGAACAATTTGAGATGTTTAAAGATAATATTCAGTTTGCGGCTGTAGGCGAGAAAACAAGGGCGGAATTATGCCGATATCAGATTGAGTCGCATTTTATGCCCAACATTTATACAGCAGAAGATTTCTCAAGGGAATTTTTTGAAAAAGGATTTACAGCCAAGCGGGCTTTGATCCCAAAAGGGAATCTGGCGGGCACCACGATTGCCGATAGCTTTCGAAGCCATCGTATTGTTGCTGATGAATGGATTGTCTACGAAACTTTTTATCCGACAAAGGACATTGGCAGGCTGGTCAACATTATAAAGGAAGACAGGCTTGATGCTGCTTGTTTTACAAGTCCTTCCACTTTCCATCATTTTAATAAAGTGATAAAGCAATACCATTTGCAAGAACATGTTCATTCAATTTCATTTGCAAGCATCGGTAAAGTAACAAAAAGTGCAATAGAAAATGAGGGGTACCCGGTTAAAGTGTGCCCCGAAAAGTACACGATAGACTCTATGTTCCATGAACTGTGCCAGTACTTTGGCCGGGAAAGAAAGGAAGAATAGCATTGGACCAAATTCATTTCAAACGCCATCGCAGACTTCGAAAATCAGCAAGCTTACGGGCAATGGTAAGGGAAACACACTTACATGCGGAAGATCTTATCTATCCCCTTTTTATTGTGGAAGGCGAAAACAAGCGCAATGAAATTTCATCCATGCCTGGTGCTTTTCAAATTTCATTGGATCTTCTAAAGGATGAAATTGAAGAAATTACAGAGCTTGGCATCAAAGCGGTCATTCTTTTCGGGGTGCCGGATGAAAAAGACAAATGCGGAACAGGCGCCTACATAGATGACGGAATCGTGCAGAAAGCCACACGCATTGTAAAGGAACTTGCTCCGGAGATGCTGGTCATTGCTGACACATGCCTTTGTGAATACACCGATCATGGGCATTGCGGCGTGGTCGAAGACGGATACGTCCAAAATGATCGGAGCTTGGAACTTCTTGTGAAAACGGCTGTCAGCCAGGCGAAAGCCGGTGCTGATATCATCGCGCCATCCAATATGATGGACGGGTTTGTTGCCGCGATCAGAAAAGGATTGGATGAAGCGGGGTTCGAGGAAATCCCGATTATGTCTTATGCAGTAAAATATTCTTCCGCTTTTTACGGGCCTTTCCGTGAAGCGGCGAACAGTGCTCCGCAATTTGGGGACCGCAAAACATATCAAATGGATCCGGCCAATAGAATGGAAGCCCTTCGTGAAGCACAGTCCGATATGGAAGAAGGAGCGGATATGCTCATTGTCAAACCGGCTCTTTCCTACTTGGATATCATTCGCGATGTAAGGAACGAATTCAATGCTCCGCTTGTTGCTTACAATGTGAGCGGAGAGTATTCCCTCATTAAGGCGGCAGCATTGAACGGCTGGGTGGATGAAAAAGCGATAGTCATGGAAATGCTGACAAGCATCAAACGTGCAGGAGCCGACATGATGATCACTTATTTTGCCAAAGATGCAGCAAGGTGGCTGAAATAAGGAAAAGCGAAAGCGCTCGTTAAGCGACGTACAGACTGGACGAATCCTGACGAGATAAAGGAAACACGGCGAAGCCAAAGGCGAGCCGATGTTGACTTATCGTAGGAAGGATAAGGAAGTCTGCTAGTCGCTGAGCGCTGAAGCTGGACAATAAGGAAAAGCGAAAGCGTTCATTAAGCGATGTACAGACTGGACAATAGAGAAAAGCGGAGGTTATATTCATGCGATCTTTTAAAAAATCGAAAGAAGCATTTCAAGAAGCGGTTAAGCTTATGCCGGGCGGAGTAAACAGCCCTGTCCGCGCATTCAAGTCTGTTGACATGGACCCGATTTTCATGGAAAGAGGGAAAGGTTCACGCATCTTTGATATTGACGGGAACGAATATATTGATTATGTCCTATCATGGGGTCCGCTCATTTTGGGCCACACAAATGACCGTGTTGTCGAAGCAATCAAGAAGGTTGCGGAAAGCGGTACGAGCTTCGGCGCATCGACCCTTATTGAAAACGAATTGGCGAAGCTAGTGATTGAGCGTGTGCCTTCAATTGAAATCGTACGGATGGTTTCTTCAGGTACGGAAGCAACGATGAGTGCCCTCCGTTTGGCAAGAGGCTATACGGGCCGCAATAAAATCATGAAATTTGAAGGCTGCTATCATGGCCACGGGGATTCCCTTCTTATCAAAGCGGGTTCCGGTGTGGCAACCCTTGGTCTGCCGGACAGTCCGGGTGTGCCTGAAAGTGTGGCGGAAAATACGATTACTGTTCCATATAACAACTTGGAGAGTGCACGTTTCGCTTTCGAACAGTTTGGAGATGATATTGCAGGCGTCATCGTTGAGCCGGTTGCCGGAAATATGGGTGTCGTGCCTCCAAAGCCTGGATTTCTTGAAGGCCTTCGTGAATTGACTGAGGAATATGGCGCTTTGCTCATTTTTGATGAAGTCATGACCGGTTTCCGTGTGGGCTACCATTGTGCGCAGGGCCATTTTGGCATTACCCCTGACATTACATGCCTTGGCAAAGTGATTGGGGGCGGTCTTCCTGTGGGTGCTTACGGAGGAAAAGCCGAAATCATGGAACAGATTGCTCCGAGCGGTCCGATTTATCAAGCTGGCACACTTTCAGGAAACCCGCTTGCCATGGCGGCAGGGTATGAAACATTGATCCAGTTGACGCCGGAATCTTACGATGAGTTCAATCGTAAAGCTGAAAAATTGGAGCAGGGATTGAAGTCGGCGGCGGCAAAATATGATATTCCACACACGGTCAATCGTGCCGGATCCATGGTTGGTTTCTTTTTCACAAATGAAGACGTCCATAATTATGATCAGGCGAAAACAAGTGATCTGTCTATGTTTGCTGCATATTACAAAGAAATGGCAAACAACGGCATCTTTTTACCGCCTTCCCAATTTGAAGGATTGTTCCTATCAACCGAGCATTCCGATGAAGATATCGAAGCAACAATCGAAGCCGCTGAAAAAGCCTTCGCTGTTATAGCAAATAAATAATTATCAGGGAACCGTTTCATGACGGCTCCCTTTTTTATTTCATAAATAATTCATTACAGTCATAGGATGTAATTGACCCATATATTTTGTACGGAGTGAAAGGAGGAGCTGGCTTGTCTGAGAACGGACATTCATCTATCAAGTTTTCTTTGGAAGAATCCGTTTTGTTTAAAAGCGGACAGGAAGTCGATGAGCTGATTTCAATATCATTAGATCCGAATATATCGATTGTTGAAGAAGAAGGATTTGTCATGCTGAGAGGGAGCCTGAACCTGACAGGGGAATATAAACGCATAGATTCAGCAGATTCACAAGAGGAAGTGGAAGAAGAAGCTTCTTTAAAAGGAAAGTATGTGCAGGTGGTCGAAGACAGGGATGATGGTTACTGTGAATTTTTTCACCAGTTTCCCGTAGATATCACCATTCCTGAAGATAGAGTCCATCAATCGAATGAAGTTTTTGTTGAGGTGGAATCGTTCGACTACGTCATGCCGGAAAATTCCCGCCTAAATATCGAAGCGGAAGTGCAAGTGTATGGTTTGCAAGGGGATCAGCAGGAAAGCCAAAGTGAGCACCTTGAAAATAAAGACCCGGCGCCAACATATGAAGTGGATGAACGCGATGAAGATATGGCAGATGAAGAAAGTACGGTAGAAGTAGAATTGGAGGAATATACGGAGGAAGAAGAATCGGAAATAATCGAGAGTGAGGAATACGAAGAAGACGAGGAAGAAGAAGGCCTTTATGCCCCTTTCGCAGCTGAAGCCCGGTCGTCAGGGAATTCCCAGCAAAAGCCTCCTCAACATGATCACCATAATCCGTTTCCGTTCCCTTTTCCGATGCTGCCGGAAATGGACATGGATGAAGTGGCTCACAGGCTGAAAGGTTTTTTTCAAAAGCACGGCGCGGAGTCTCCTTCCACCTCAGAAGTTGAACTTGCTCCGTCTTCAAGCGTCGCGGAGGAAGTGCAGGAACAGGAGTCCAGCACCCACGAGAGTGTTGAAATGGAAGAGAGCCCAAATGAAAAACCCAAGAAAAAGAAGGATAAGTATCATTCCATGTCCTTTGCCGATTTTTTTGCCAGAAAGGATGAAGAAGAACCGGCAAAGCTGAAAGTCCGCCTTGTTCAGCACGGTGACTCATTGGAAAGGCTGGCGGATACGTATGGTGTCACCGTCCAGCAAATATTAAGGGCGAATCAAATGGACCCGAGTCAGGAAGTTCATGAAGGGCAGGTCCTCTATATACCCGGCAAGACGGCCTATAGAAAATAAATTGCCAATAGGATCTGTTTTAACGGGAGGATGGATTGGCCGCAATCCTCCTCTTCTTCATTCATAGTGTAAAACTGGATGAAAGCCATATTCAGATCGCAAGGATATGTTCTTATTAAGTTCTAAGCGGGTGATTAAATGACCGATTATCGTGAAACGGATATCCATTCCATTGTTGAACTATATGGCTTGCATTTAAAATTTGCAGAAAGATATGGGCGTGTCCATAAGCTTTACACTGACAAGGGAACGTTTGCTTTAAAAAGGATCAATGCAAACCATGGGGTCGATTTTTTACAGTATATCCAGCTGCTTTATCAGCGGGGGTACCACCGGATAGTGCCGATCTACCCGACGTTGGATGGACGGTATGGAGTATTGGTGAAAAACAGGCTGTATTATTTAATGCCCTGGCTCGATAACAGAGAAAGAGAAGGGCATATGAAAAAAAGCCGTGAGCTTTTTCGTGAGCTTGCCCGCCTTCATACGATATCTGCCAGGGAGGTAGAGGTGGCTGAAGACGACCGGAAAGAACATTACGATCTGACGCTGGCACGCTGGGAAAAGGAAAAGGAAGCTCTGGAGCAGTATGTCGAACGTGCTGAGCAAGATTGGTATATGTCGCCTTTTCAACTGCTTTTCTGCACATTTTATCATGAAATCACATTGGCCCAGAACTATTCAATTGGCAAGTTTAATGAGTGGTATGATGTTTCAAAAGAACAGACAAAAGCCAGAAGCGTAATTGTTCATGGGAAAATTTCGCCTGAACACTTTTTATATAATGAAAATGGGGCTGGTTATTTTGCAAACTTTGAAATGGCAAGGACAGCATCACCCATCCATGACCTTCTGCCGTTTTTTTCCAGATCCTTAAAAACATATCCAAACCGTTTCGACGACGGGCTTGAATGGCTATCCATATATTTTAGGTATTTTCCGTTCAGAAAAGAGGAGATGCTTCTTTTTCTGAGTTACCTGGCGCATCCGGAGAGGATTTTCCAAGTGGCCGAAAATTATTTTTCGGCAGGGAGAGACAAAAACGAGTATAAGTTTGTCCGTCAATTGCAGAAGCAGTATTGGTATATGAAGAACACGGAATATATTGTGATGAAATTAGAGGATATGGAAAAGCGGAAAAATGAAGCAAGCGATCCCCCTCCCAGTTAATAATGGCAGGGGTATTTATATTAAATCATAATGGTATGAAAGGGCTATTATGATAAAAACAGTCAAAAGCAATACATCGAATGTGGAAGGAAACAGGATGGTGCGAATAGCCTGAAAAATGGTGAACGGAATAATCAGCTGTTTACATGCATCTTTGAATGTCCTCATCCAAGACCGTAATGTATACTGGTTCAGTTTTCTTTTCACTCTCCGTACCTCCCCCAAAATTCTTCTTTAATAAAATATGTGTCAATGTCCGATTTCGTGTCTGCAGTGAAGAGTATTTTTGAAAAGCCGAGAGTAAATCCGAAAGCGAAGGGTCATCAATTTTTTTATAGTTAAAGCGTATAAGATGTTTTAGCTTTAAAATTTTGAACAAAGCCTTTTATTGTCTAGCTCCAGCGCCTATCGACTAGCAGACTTCGCGCCTAATGTGCTCCTGCGGCGTAGCTTATTCGAGGATGTTTGGCCCACCTCGTCGCAAAGCTGCACGAAGCTTACTCAAAGATGCTTCTCACGAGGTAATCCGAGTAAGCTGCTTTCCTACGATAAGTCAACATCGGCTCGTTCCTCGCCGTGTTGTCCGGCTGCGAGTGCCATCGGCTCGAGGTCATAAGCCAATCGCTGCTGAAGGCAAACTACGCCTTCTTCAGCGCTCGTCTTATGCTTGTCGCCGATAAGCAGGCACTCTCGCACTTCCTTATCCTTTATCTCGTCGGAGGCACTCCAGTCTGTACGTCGATGGGCAAGGCGCTTGCGCTTTTCTTATCATCATATTTGACTTCACACGAATCTTTTCATACTATATTAAATATATGAATGAGGAATACATGCGTTGAAAGGGAAAAGTACGTTGCCATCCGCTTTCAGAGAGGGAAATCATTGCTGTGAGATTTCCTAAGCGTAAGCACCGGAAAGGTCACCCTTGAGCAGCATTCGTGAACAACCCAGTAACGAATGCCGGAGAAAATCCGTTAGATTTATGAGTGCCGGGCTTATGTTTCATTAAAGCCTGTGAAAAAAGGTGGTACCGCGAATATGCTCCCTTCGTCCTTTTAACGAAGGGGGCTTTTTATTTTGAATTTAAAAGGCGAATACCTAAGGAGGATTAACCATGGAAAACAATCATATTGATATGCCAACGAAATATGATCCGTTGAACATTGAAAAAAACAGATATGAATGGTGGCTTGAAGGGAAATTCTTCGAGGCCGAAAACAATCCGGAAAAAGACCCGTACACCATTGTCATCCCGCCTCCCAATGTTACGGGACGGCTGCATTTGGGCCATGCATGGGATACAACGCTGCAGGACATTTTAACGCGCATGAAAAGAATGCAGGGCTATGATGTATTATGGCTGCCCGGCATGGACCATGCGGGGATAGCTACGCAGGCGAAGGTCGAAGAGCAGCTTCGGAAGGAAGGAAAAAGCCGCTATGACTTAGGCCGGGAAAAGTTTCTGGAAGAGACATGGAGCTGGAAGGAAGAATATGCGGATTTTATCCGGCAGCAGTGGGCGAAGCTCGGCTTGGGCCTGGATTATAGCCGCGAACGCTTTACGCTGGATGAGGGGCTGTCAAAAGCCGTCCGTGAAGTATTTGTCCGTTTATACAACGAGGGTCTCATTTACCGCGGGGAATATATCATCAACTGGGATCCGGCGACGAAAACGGCCCTTTCCGATATAGAGGTCATCTACAAGGATGTACAGGGTGCCTTCTATCATATGCGCTACCCATTGGCGGACGGAAGCGGGTCGATTGAAATTGCCACAACGCGTCCTGAGACCATGCTGGGAGATACCGCTGTTGCCGTACATCCCGAAGATGAGCGATATAAGCATTTAATTGGAAAAACGGTCATTTTGCCGATTGTGGGCAGAGAAATCCCGATAGTGGCGGATGATTATGTGGACATGGAGTTTGGTTCAGGTGCAGTAAAAATTACGCCTGCCCATGACCCGAACGACTTTGAAATTGGAAACAGGCATAATCTTGAGCGCGTCCTCGTGATGAATGAAGATGGCACGATGAACGAAAAGGCGGGCAAATATAATGGAATGGACCGTTTCGACTGCAGAAAGCAAATCGTAAAAGATTTGCAGGAAGAAGGCATCCTGTTCAAGATTGAAGAGCATATGCACTCAGTCGGACATTCCGAGCGGAGCGGTGCAGTTGTCGAACCGTATTTATCCACACAATGGTTTGTAAAAATGCAGCCTCTGGCTGATGAAGCGATCAAGCTCCAGCAATCAGACGATAAAGTTCAATTTGTTCCCGACCGTTTTGAAAAGACATACTTGCACTGGATGGAAAATATCCGCGACTGGTGCATTTCAAGGCAGCTTTGGTGGGGGCACCGGATTCCGGCCTGGTATCATAAAGAAACCGGCGAATTATATGTCGGGCAGGAAGCGCCTGAAGATGAAGAAAACTGGGAACAGGATCCGGACGTCCTTGACACTTGGTTCAGCTCGGCACTCTGGCCTTTTTCCACAATGGGCTGGCCTGATGCCGAAGCTGAAGATTTTAAACGCTATTACCCGACAGATTGCCTTGTGACGGGGTACGACATCATATTCTTTTGGGTATCCAGAATGATTTTCCAAGGCCTGAAATTCACAGGAAAACGCCCGTTTGATGATGTGTTGATCCACGGCCTTGTCCGGGATGCAGAAGGCCGCAAAATGAGTAAATCCCTTGGCAACGGTGTCGATCCGATGGATGTCATCGACAAATATGGGGCTGACTCCCTAAGATATTTCCTTGCTACGGGAAGTTCACCTGGGCATGATCTCAGATTCAGCATGGAAAAAGTCGAATCTGTTTGGAATTTCGCCAATAAAATTTGGAATGCATCCCGTTTTGCATTAATGAACATGGATGGCTTTACATTTGATGAGATTGACTTATCCGCTGAAAAATCAGTTGCGGACAAATGGATTCTGACAAGACTAAACGATACGATTGAAACCGTGACGAAGCTTTCCGATAAGTACGAGTTCGGAGAAGTGGGAAGGGTGCTCTATCACTTTATTTGGGACGATCTTTGCGACTGGTATATTGAGATGGCGAAGCTCCCGCTATACGGAGAGGACGAAGCTGCGAAGAAAATGACCCGTTCTGTTTTGGCCCATGTCCTTGACCAGACAATGAGGCTCCTGCATCCGTTCATGCCGTTTATCACAGAAGAAATTTGGCAGAACCTTCCTCATGAAGGAGAATCCATTACAATAGCTTCCTGGCCAAAGGCCAAAGAAGAGCTGACTGACCGGGATGCGGCAAATGAAATGAAAATATTGATGGACATCATCCGTTCTGTCCGCAACATCCGGGCTGAAGTAAACACGCCGATGAGCAAAAAAATCACGCTTATGCTCAAAGCCCAGGATGAAAAAGTCCTTGATATTTTACAAAAAAACAAGAACTACCTCGAAAGATTCTGCAATCCTGAAGAGCTTGTCATGGAAGTCGGTTTGAAAGCACCGGAAAAAGCAATGACTGCAGTCGTTACAGGAGTTGAGCTGTTCCTTCCGTTAGCCGGTCTCTTGAATATTGAGGAAGAGATCGCGAGACTGGAAAAAGAATGGGCGAAGTGGAACAGTGAAGTGGAAAGGGTTCAGAAGAAGTTAAGCAATGAAAGATTTGTCAATAAAGCACCGCAGGCGGTAGTTGATGAAGAGCGCGCGAAAGAAAAAGATTATCTAGCCAAACGCGCAACAGTAGAAGAGCGCATCAAAGAACTGAAGTCTTCCAACTGAAAAGCTGGACGAAGTAAAATACCGGAATTTAAAAGGGGGAAGTGAGTCCGAGACGGATTTGCTTCCCTTATTTAACGAAGTGGAGGGATACATTGTGAATACATATTCTGAGGCTATTTCCTGGATTCACTCGCGGTTAAAACACGGGATCAACCTGGGATTGGCAAGGATGGAATGGCTTCTAAAGGAGATGGGGAGCCCGGAAAAGAAGTTAAAGGCCATCCATGTGGCAGGAACAAACGGAAAGGGTTCGACCGTCACTTTTCTCCGCTCCATTTTGAATGAAGCGGGTTATGATGTGGGCACATTTACATCCCCATACATAGAGTCGTTTAATGAACGGATCAGCATCAACGGCAGCCCAATTTCAGATGATGATTTGATTGAATTGGTCCGCATTGTCAAACCTTTGGCGGAAGATCTGGAAAAAGGGGAACTGGGTCCGCCGACAGAATTTGAAATCATTACAGCCATGGCGATGTATTATTTTGCAAACATCCGTACTGTTGACTTCACTATTTTGGAAGTGGGGCTTGGGGGACGCTTTGATTCAACGAATACAATCCAGCCGCTCATGACAATCATCACGAATATAGGAATGGATCATATCAACATCCTAGGTGACACCATTGGAAAAATCGCATACGAAAAAGCAGGAATTATCAAGGAAGGAATTCCGTTGTTTACAGGAGCGAAGCAGGAAGAAGCAGTTTCTGTCATCCGGACGGAAGCAGAAAAGAAGCAGGCGGAAATTTTTCAACTGGGAATTGACTTTTCTATTGAAAACTATCAATCAATCCAGAGCGGTGAAATGTTTACCTTCCTGATGAAGGAAACGCGGTATGAAAATCTGAAGGTTTCGCTTTTGGGGCGCCACCAGACGGAAAATGCTGCCCTGGCAGCTGCGAGTCTTCTGCATATGAAAGAAAAAGGGCTTCTGCATTTAGAAGAGAATGAAATCAGACAGGGGTTGGAGAAAGCGTATTGGCCGGGAAGGATGGAGGTTTTACGAGAAAATCCGACGGTGATTTTAGACGGAGCCCATAATACGGAGGGGCTGGAAGCATTCCTTTCCACGATGAAAGACAGGTATGGGGAAAAAAAGGCCAGGATCATCTTTGCGGCGCTTGAAGACAAAGATCTGTCTGTAATGCTGCAGCTGTTTAAAAACATCAATGCGGAGGTATATTTGACTGAGTTTGACTTTCCAAGAGCGGCTGCCGCCTCAAAATTGAAGGAAATCGGAAAAATGGACGATGCTTCAACTGAACGTGATTGGCGTTCGCTCATAAGAAGAGTGATCAGTGAACTGGGCCCTGAAGACGTTCTGGCTGTAACAGGCTCTCTCTATTTTATATCCGAGGCTAAGCCATTCATTATGAATATATTGACGGGTTAGATACAATTTGAATTTTCTCATAATGGGTGACAAAAACTTGATCATTTGTTATCATGACTATAAGAATGAGTCTATTTAACTATTTTTACGGAGGGGAAAGCTATGAACCGGCCGAAAAAGATATTTTTGTGGGTCTTTTGGCTTATTTTGGTACCGGCGGGCCACTGGTTTGCTTTCAAACTTTCTCCTCCGCAGGCATTGGGGATATGGGACGTTGCAGCTTATACAGCGATTATTATGATTGTTGCCTCGCTTCCTTTGACAGTAAACGGAACTGCTATGTTTTTGACGCAATGGATTACGATAGCGGCATTTCTGTCCCACGGCCTATTTTTTGAGATGCTTTTATTACAGGTGGCAACCGTTACGGCCGCATTGGCTGCAAATCTGAAATACCAGCAGCCGTATCGATTTTTACTCTTTTCCTCCATGTTCTCTCTCATATCTCTTATATCGGGTTTGGGGTTTTTTGCTTTCGGGGGAAAAATCGGACAAACCACGGTGGAAAGCATCGTTTTTCCTGGCACCATATTTATCTTGCTAAATTTTATAACAGCGATGATCCTGCAGCCGGCAGCCGCTATTTTTCTGGGGAACCGAAAGAAGTTCTCCGGCAGGGGATTTGCTTGGAATGCAGGGATACGGATAGTTATTTACCCATTAGGAATCGCCTTGTTCCATTTAAAGGGATTATTGGGCCCTATTGCCTTTCTGCTAATTGGAATACCTTTTATCGGTTTGCTGATCATATTGAAAATGAACCGTTATTCCCAGAATATCAATAGACATCTGCAAAAAGCCGTGGCAATCGGCCATCAGCTGACAGAGCGGCTGGATGAAGAAAATATACTTCATTTGTTCATAAACAAAATAACCAAAACTTTGCCTGCTGATTGGGTTTACATATTCAGGTTGGAAGGTGATGAGCTCGTTGTCATAAGGCATTTAGAGCAGGAGGAGAAAGCGCCCCTTGAGCCGGACTATACAATGAACAAAGAAAAGGGAATCAGCGGATATGTCTTAAAAAACAAAAAAGGCGTCATATTTAACGAAAAATCGGAATGGAAAAAATTTTCGTACGGATATTCGCCCGAAAACGCGGAAAGCATCATGTGTGTACCGATTATGCGGGGAAAACATGTAGAAGGTGTACTTTTTCTCGCTTCTGCAAATGAAAAGGTATACAAAAAATATCAGTTGATGATTGTCGATATTTTATGTTCCTATCTGGCTGTTGCGCTGAGTAACGCCCGGCATTATGAAGAGACGAAGCGGAAGAGTGAAATTTGCACAATGACGAATATACCGAATTACAGGTTCTTTGACCAGCATTTGAATGAACGAATGGCGGATCTTGAGACGGGAAAACTGGAAAAGCTGTCTCTGATTATGATTGATATCGATCACTTTAAAAATATAAACGATACATACGGGCATCAATCGGGAGACCTGGCACTATGCCAGTTGGCATCTTTGCTGAACTCGACAGTTGCAGAGAAGGGACTGGTCGCAAGATACGGCGGGGAGGAGTTTGTCGTTCTGCTCCCCGATACAGATCAAGCATCTGCCCGCCAATTGGCTGAAACTCTCCGGAAAAAGATTGAGGATCATACCTTTTTTGTGCAGGATGTTTTAGGAGATTTGGAAGCACCTAAAGAGATCCGCTTGACTACAAGCATCGGAGTGGCAACAGCCCCTGACCAAGCCCGAGATGCGGTATCCTTGATCAAGTATGCCGACCGTGCGCTTTATATCGGAGCGAAGCGGGCAGGCAGAAACAAAGTCGCCGAGTATATACATACTATGTGATTTTTGCTGTTAAAATATAAGACTTGGACAATAACACTTTCACGACAACTCCAATTTTTCTATTCATATACTTATCTTGAATAGGATGTTATATAGTAGTTATTGAAGCTTATTTGAAAGGGTTCAATAAACTATGGCATTCATCATTTTTATTTATAAGGATGTTCAATGAAAAAGCAGATTTTCACTAGCCAGCATGCAAAGGCTGTAAGAATATAAAAGTTTTACAAGAAATTGCAGGACGCCATTTCGCGATAGTCTTTCAATGTAAAATCACACATTGTGGTGAAATTCTAAATATATTTTCATATTACGAATAACCAAAGGAGAAATTGGCGAAATCCTTTAAGGGCGAGACGACAAAAGTCTTGTCCTTTTTTTATTTTGGCGTGCTAGCATTATGAACAAATCTGAAAGAGCGGGAGGATTAATGATATGGCACGTAAAAAAAGGCAGGCCAAAAAAGATATGAAAATTAAAATCAATGGCAAAGAGCAGCCATTAAACGAGGAAGTCGTCATCAAGGACTGGAGCAAAGCCAAAAAGGAAACTGCAGCCGCCGAAGAGAGGCTTGAAAATGATGAATTTGAGTGGGTTTTACCGGAAAAAAACATTCCGGAAGTTCCGGAGTTCCAGCCCGTACAAAGTATCCCAGAACCCAAAGACCAGGAGAGTAGTCCGAAAATCAACATACCGAAGTATTTTAAAAAAAAGTTTTCGCCTAACAAAACCGGATTTTTAATATCGAGTATATTGGCAGTGGCGATTGGCCTGGGATTCGGCTTGTTTGTATTGAAGCTTACGGTAAATCCGGAAAACGGCACTACATTGACGGATGCGGCGCCGGCTGTCGCACCTAACAGCGGCAAAGAACAGGGAGCGGCTTTGATGGCAACTATGCCGGGATTATCTGCAGCCGTCATCCAGGGTGGTGTTTTTTCTACTGAAGAGGCTGCGGAAAACTTCTCCGGGCAATTCACAAGCAAGGGTTTGCCGACTATTTCACTGAATGTAGACGAACAACAGTTTTTATTCATCGGAATTTCAGAAGATCTGGCATCGGCAAAAACTTTGGCGGATGATTATAAAGCCCAGGGAATAGATGTGTATGCAAAGGAATTTATTATTCCCGAAAATCAGATAAAAGTTGAAACAAAAACAGAGGCTGAATGGATGAAGGAAGCACCGAAACTTTTCGCAGTCCTTGCTAAAGAGACGGCCGATGCCCGCTTCAGCGGCCAAATAAATGAACAGGCATTGCAGGATACAGAAAAAACAATCAAAAATTATGAAGAGAAAAATATCCAACAAAAAGTTGCGGTTGACTTAAGAAACCAATTGGAAGATACCATCAAGCAGCTCGGTGCTTATTCCGCCTCCCAAAACCGGGAAAGCCTGGCAAAAGCGCAGCAGTCCCTGTTGACGTTTTTAAAAGTATATTATGATGCATCCAAGGGGTCCTCTGTTTAAAGCTAACGGGTCTCTTTTGAAGTGCAACAATCAAAAAAGCATAGTAATTCACACAAGAAAAAGCAGGGCAACCCATATAGGGATTTGCCCTGCTCTTTATCTGGGCAGTTGTTTATTTGCGGCTGATTTGATACGATGGAGTTGTATCTCCCATTTGATCAGAAAGGCAGGATTTGTTACATGCCCAACCTCGTTTTGGCTTCTTCATCACCCCGTCGGAAAGAGCTTCTGGAAAAGTTATCCATCCCTTTTACCATCTATTCACCAAATGCAGATGAATCAGTCGACAAGAATCTAACACCAAGTGAAATTGTTTCCATATTGGCCCAAAGAAAAGCCAAGAAAGCTGCAGATCAATATCCGGATTCGTATGTCATCGGATCTGACACTGTTGTGGCCCACAAAGAGAAAGTGCTTGGGAAGCCGGCTGACAGGGAATCTGCCAGGAAAATGCTTTTGGGTTTGTCAGGCTGTACCCATTCCGTCTATACAGGGGTTTCCGTCGTTTATGGAGAGTCTGTCAGAACCTTTTATGAAAAGACCGATGTGACGTTTTGGGAATTATCCAACGAAGAAATTGAATGGTATCTGGATAGCGGAGAACCTTTTGATAAAGCAGGAGGATACGGCATCCAGGGACAGGGCGGCCTGCTGGTAAAATCTATACACGGTGATTATTATTCGGTTGTCGGGCTTCCGATCGGCCGTCTCTGCCGGGTCTTGAAACACATGGGCTTTCCGCAATTATATTGAAAAGGGAGGAAGCAATGAGTAAATCAGATACATTGATGATAAGGGACTTTCCGGCTGAGGAAAGGCCAAGGGAAAGGCTTGTCAACCATGGGGCAGTCAGTCTTTCCAACCATGAGCTCCTTGCCATATTGCTCAGGACAGGAACGAGATCCGAATCCGCACTACAATTGGCAAACAGGCTGCTGACACAATTTGGCGGCTTGTTATGGCTGAAGGAAGCGGCTTTGGAAGAGGTCATGAGTTTAAAAGGCATCGGAAAGGCCAAAGCCGTTCAAATAGCCGCTGCCGTTGAGCTTGGCAGGCGGATCAGCAATCTATCATATGATGACCGCTATATTATCCGAAGTCCCGAAGACGGGGCCAATTATGTCATGAACGATATGAGATTTTTAACACAGGAGCACTTCGTATGCCTCTACCTGAGTACAAAGAATCAGGTCCTCCACAGGCAAACCATTTTTATCGGGAGCTTGAACGCTTCCATAGTCCATCCACGTGAAGTTTTCAAGGAAGCCTTTCGCAGGTCTGCTGCATCCATCATTTGCTTACACAATCATCCATCCGGAGATCCATCACCATCCAGGGAAGATATTGAAGTGACAAAAAGACTTGTCGAATGCGGAAAAATCATGGGAATCGAAATCCTCGACCATTTGATCATCGGCGATAATAAATATGTCAGCATGAAAGAAAAAGGATTGATGTGACACTATGATTTTTAGGGGCGATAAGATATAATAAGTCTTGTGATTTTTGTCGAGTAAACACGGATATTACCAATATTTCCAGGCTTATTTCTTTTTAAAGCGTTAAAAATAGAAATGCAATGGGGTTAGAAAGGGAGATACATATCATGTTTGGATTCGGTACAAAAGATTTAGGAATTGACCTGGGTACAGCCAATACCCTTGTATTTGTAAAAGGAAAAGGGATCGTTTTACGTGAACCATCTGTAGTGGCCATCAACACGGATACAAAGAAAATCGTTGCGGTCGGCAATGATGCCAAAAATATGATCGGGCGTACACCCGGTAATATTGTTGCCATGCGCCCAATGAGGGACGGAGTCATCGCGGATTACGAAACAACCGCTACCATGATGAAGTATTTCATTAAACAAGCCGTCAAAGCGAAAGGCTCATTCAGCGGAAAGCCTTACGTGATGGTCTGTGTGCCTTCCGGAATCACTGCCGTTGAGCAAAGGGCGGTCCTGGATGCTACAAGGGAAGCGGGAGCGCGCGATGCTTATCCTATTGAAGAGCCGTTTGCCGCGGCCATCGGGGCGAACCTTCCAGTTTGGGAACCAACAGGCAGCATGGTTGTGGATATCGGAGGCGGAACAACAGAAGTGGCTGTCATTTCCCTTGGAGGCATTGTCGCAAGCAACTCCATCCGTATTGCCGGGGACAACTTTGACGAATCTATCGTCAACTACATCCGCAAAACCTACAATCTGCTGATCGGGGAAAGAACGGCAGAAACGATCAAGGTGGAGATCGGCTCTGCCGGTGAAACCGATGGAATCGAAAATATGGAAATACGGGGACGCGACTTGTTAACAGGGCTTCCAAAAACGATTGAAATCACCGCTGAAGAAATTTCTGCTGCATTGCATGACACCGTCTATTCCATTATTGACGCTGTGAAAAATACACTTGAAAACACTCCTCCTGAACTGGCAGCTGACATTATGGACAGAGGGATCGTGTTGGCAGGCGGTGGTGCATTGCTCCGAAACCTGGATAATGTAATCAGTGATGAGACCAAAATGCCTGTACTTATTGCTGAAGAACCGCTTGATTGTGTTGCAATCGGTACAGGAAAAGCGCTTGACCACATCGATATGTTCAAAGACCGGGCTTAGTAATCGGATTGTAAAAAGCAAGAGGCCGCTTGCCAAGCGGTGCTCTGCTTTTCCATGTTGCCGGAAGCCGGCAGGCAATTAGAAGTTAGAGGTGGATATGATGCCGAATTTCTTTCTTAACAAGCGTCTCATCATCTTGCTGATCGGAATCATTATTCTCGTTTCACTAATTGGTTTTTCCTTAAGGGAGAGAGAAAATATTTCCCGTCCTGAACAGTTTGTGAAGGATATTGTAGGTTTTGGCCAATCACTTGCAGCGAAGCCAGCCCATAAATTTGCTGCGTTCTTCGAGAATATTGATGATTTGCAAAATACATATACAGAGAATAAAAAATTAAAGGCCCGCTTAGAGGGACTTGCAAAGCTTGAAAAAGAAATAGCGGATTTGAAAAAAGATAATAATGAGCTTAGGGAAACTTTAGAAAAAAAAGAAGATTTAAGACAATTCACTCCTATTCAGGGAACAGTCATCGGAAGGGCGCCTGACCGCTGGTACGAGCAGATCATTATCGACAAAGGGAAAAAGAGCGGAATTAAGCCTGATATGGCTGTGATCACAGCAAAAGGTTTAATAGGGAAAGTAGTCAGTACGTCAGAAATGACATCAACCATTGAATTGCTAAGTTCCGATAATGCGAGATATCGTGTGGCAGCTGAAATTCAAATTAAAGGGAAAAAATCCGTTTACGGATTGATTGACGGCTATGATAAAGAGAAGAAAATGCTCCTTATGAAGGATTTGCCCATTGATGAGGCGAAATTGAAACCCGGCCAAAGTGTAGTTACATCCGGTTTGGGAGGGATTTTTCCCAAAGGGCTTGATATAGGTAAGGTCGAAGAGCTTACCCTTGATCAGTTTGGCCTAACCCAGACAGCCTATGTGAAGCCGTCGGCCGATTTCTATGATTTCGAGCATGTGATGGTGGCAGCCCGTTCAATGCCGAGTGCGGAAGATAAGGGTGAGGAATGATGAAACGGTTTATTCTTCCTCTTATCACTGTCTTTTGTTTTTACGGAGAAAGCCTATTCGTTGAATTTCTTCCGTCATTTTCATTCTTGGATAACCGGATCATGGTTCCCCGCTTTCTTTTAGTCGTTCTGGTAATGATGGGAATCTACTATTTCCGGAATGTGACCTTGATTTATGCTGCAATCTTCGGCTTGTTATTCGATATATATTATACGGGCGTAATCGGGGTTTATTTGTTTCTTTTTCCCATCGCTGTTTATGCGGCTTCCAAAATGATGAAAGTGTTGCAAATCAATGTACTGGCATTAGGGTTGGCCGTCCTGGTCATCGTCGCTTTGACAGAGGCCCTTGTATACGGCCTGAATATACTTTTATTCGATGTCAAAATGACAGCGGGTCAATTTTTATATAACCGCCTGATACCGACTTTGATTTTGAACCTTATTTTCTATTTAATCATTTTCTTTCCTCTTTCCAGATGGCTGCAAAACAGAAAGAAAGAACTGCTTTCAGAATAGTACAGCAGGCATGTAAAAAATTTTCCAAAAGAGGAAAATTGATGCCGTTTGTCGAAAATAGAGAAAATGAAGCTTTCTTTTTGCACTGTTAAAGTGATGTTTGTCTTTGAAAGGAGAAATAGGGCATTCCTCTGCGATCTGTATGGTGCCCGCTTGACATGAAAACACAAAACGTGATGATAAAAGGCACGAAAAGCGGCCTTTCGCTCCAATTGAATGATCGATGCTCATATGATGAGATTTTATCAGAGCTGGAGGAAAAACTCTCTGAATTGCAAGGTTCAGAGGAAAGTCAGCTTATTTCGGTCCGGGTCCTGACAGGTTACCGCTATTTGACGGCCGGGCAGGAGGAAGAGTTGAAAGAGCTGATCCGCCAAAAGAAAAATCTGATCGTCGAAGAAATAGAAAGTGATGTCATCACAAAAGAAGATGCCCGGAAGATGGCAGAAAGCCAAGAGGTGACGTCTGTTGCCGCGATTATAAGATCCGGCCAGGTTTTGGAGGTTGCGGGCGACTTGCTGCTTGTGGGGGATGTTAATCCCGGCGGAACTGTAAGAGCCGGGGGAAATATTTTTATCATGGGGGCGTTAAAGGGAATTGCACACGCCGGTTATTTTGGGCGAAATGAGGCCGTCATCGTCGCTTCCTTCATGACCCCTTCACAGCTACGGATCTCTGATTGCATCAGCCGTGCCCCTGATCATTATGACCAGGAGGAGCACCATCAAATGGAATGTGCCTATATTGATAACAACGATCAGATAATCATTGACAGGCTTCAAGTGCTAAAAACTCTAAGGCCGAATATTACTAGATTCAAAGGGGGACATTATTATGGGTGAGGCGATCGTCATAACTTCCGGCAAGGGAGGGGTCGGAAAAACTACCACCTCCGCAAATCTCGGTACAGCGCTTGCCTTGCAGGGCAAAAAAGTCTGTTTGATAGATACGGATATCGGACTCCGCAATTTGGATGTAGTACTGGGCCTGGAAAATCGGATCATTTACGATCTCGTCGATGTAGTGGAAGAAAGATGCAAGCCTCATCAAGCGATCGTCAAGGATAAAAGATTTGAAGATAAACTTTTTCTCCTCCCGGCGGCTCAGACTAGCGATAAAACAGCTGTAAGCCCGGAGCAGATGAAAAATCTTGTTTCCGATCTGAAACAAGATTACGATTATGTATTAATTGATTGCCCAGCAGGTATTGAGCAGGGATTTAAAAATGCGGTGGCGGGCGCCGATAAAGCAATAGTCGTGACAACACCGGAAATATCCGCTGTAAGGGATGCCGACAGAATTATCGGCCTTCTTGAAAAAGAAGAACACATCGAGCCGCCTAAATTGATCATCAACAGAATCAGGAGCAGGATGATGAAAGAAGGGGAAGTGCTGGACGTAGATGAAATTACCCAGCATTTGTCCATCGATTTATTGGGGATTGTCCAGGATGATGAAGAAGTCATAAAATCTTCCAACCAAGGCGAGCCGATCGCCCTTAATCCGAACAGCAAAGCATCCATAGCCTATCGGAACATAGGCAGAAGAATACTGGGTGAATCCGTACCGCTTCAATCATTGGATGAGGAAAAAACGGGAATGTTTGCACGGATCAAACAGTTTTTCGGTGTGCGGTCGTAACGCGTCGGAGTTCTTCAAAAAACATTCACGGAACCTTAACGCAGCAGGCATGCGAAGCTTGCTCTTGCGGGCGTTGAAGCAGTGATTATTCTGATACATTTACATAGATTTTTTTGAAAAGGAAGTTTTTGACGGGATACTGCAAAAACTTCCTTTTATATTTTTGCTTGCTGCGTGCCTTGAAACAAATCCGGCTCAGCACCATCCGCTTTCTACGTCATATTCATCACGGACAAGTCATACGTTAGTAGAAACTTAGTCAAGGGAGCTGGTGGATAATGAGCCATCGGGCCAACAAAATAAGAAAGCGGATTGCCAAAAGAAGGCGGGCAAGCGGCAGGATAATGGAAAAGCCCAATGAATACATGTATGATGTTCCTGATTATTTTTCGGATGATGACCGGAATATTTATGAACCGAAAACAACCCTGCACCCTTTATGGCGTAAAGAAATATTTATGTTAAAGCTGCTCTCGTCCATTGCACTCATTTTGATTGTTGGCATACTTTTTCAATCATCTTCTCCCGCATTTGACGATGCACGTTCCATCGTCAAGAAAGCGATGGGAAAGGAGTTTCAATTCGCTGCAGTTGCAAATTGGTATGAAAATCAATTCGGCAAACCGCTCGTCCTTTTTCCAAATGAAAGAAAGGACGAGGGCATCCAGCTTGGTCAAGAAGGTGATTACGCTTTGCCTGTAGGAGCGAAGATATCGGAAGGCTTCTCACATGATGGAAGAGGGGTCATGTTTCAGACTGAAAGTGCAGCCGAAGTGAAAGCGGCTGCGGACGGCGTGGTCATTTTTTCAGGTAAAAAAGAGGATATCGGCCAAACGGTCATCATCCAGCATAGCGATCATACCGAGTCCTGGTATGGAAAGATGGGCCAAGCTGAGGTAAAGCCGCATGAGCATGTCAAGGGAGGGCAAGTGATTGGAACAGTATCCCCTAATGAAGATGAAAATTATGGTGAATACTATTTTGCGATTAAAAAAGAGGATGAATTTGTCGATCCGATTCAGGTGATGAATCTTGATTAAATATGGGCGGCTTCTGGGTAAAGTCAGGATCCATCCTCTTTTTTGGGTTGTAGCAGGCATTGCGATTTTGACAGGTTATTTTTGGGAGCTCTCCATATTATTTTTGATTGTTTTTATACATGAGCTTGGACATGCAGCGGCGGCACGGTTTTTCTCCTGGAAAATCAAGTGGATTTTGATACTTCCCTTCGGAGGTACATGTGAGGTCGATGAACACGGCAACCGTCCGATTATTGAAGAGCTGATCATCGTGGCAGCAGGGCCGCTTCAGCATATTTGGCTCGCGGCCGGCGCTTTCCTATTGGAAACGGCCGGATTGATTACAATGGAGTCTGCGCTCCTGTTCCATAAATTCAATTTGATGATTTTTTTATTTAATCTGCTGCCGGTTTGGCCGCTGGATGGCGGCAAATTCCTTTATCTACTTTTATCGGCAAGGACCCCTTTTTTGCATGCAATGAAAAAGACACTGATCAGCTCGGTGATTATGTTAACTGCCATTCACCTTATTATGATCATAATCGCGCCGTTCAATCTGCATTTATGGATTATTGTGCTTTTTTTATACTTGAGTCTCTGGCTGGAATGGAAGCAGGTCAGGTATGCATTCATGAGGTTTTTGCTTGAAAGGTATTACGGCAAGCAATCGGGCATTAAGAGGCTTGAAGTCATTGAAGCGAGAGGGACTGATTTCATCTATCAGGCGATGGAAAAATTCCAGCGCGACTGCAAGCATTTGATCCATGTGGACAGCATCCGCTCAATGGACGAAAATGAAATGCTGCACGTTTACTTTGCAAAAAAACAGGTGAACGCCCGCTTGAAAGAAATTGTTTCAAATGATTGAAAGGGGCCTGCCCCCCGGCACGCTAAAGTGCTTAAGGGGCATTTAAAAGCAGTCGTTGACTTGCAGAAGCGTCTGTGATAGAATTGCAATGTTAGTTTGTAGCACCTGTGCTACAACCGCACGGATCGGGTTCAAGTTCTGTCTTTCGGATAGACACCTGTTTTCGGCGAGTCTTAGTCAATAAGGAGGTGCGGCATATGTACGCAATCATTGAAACTGGCGGAAAGCAAGTCAAAGTTGAAGAAGGCCAAGCTATCTATGTGGAAAAGGTAGATGCGGCTGAAGGTGATACATTCACATTTGATAAAGTTCTTTTCGTTGGCGGCGACAACGTTAAAGTGGGAAGCCCATTCGTTGAAGGAGCTACCGTAACAGCCAAGGTTGAAGAACAAGGACGTCAAAAGAAACTTGTTGTTTTCAAATACAAGGCTAAAAAGAACTATCGCAGAAAGCAAGGGCATCGTCAGCCTTTCACAAAGCTTGTTATTGAAAAAATTAACGCTTAATGGGTTGAGAGCATGATTTTTGTTGAGATTTGCCAAGACGACAAGGGGAAGATCACTTCTTTTACGATGAGCGGTCACGCAGAATTCGCGGAAAAAGGCCAGGACATTGTTTGTGCCGGGGCCTCGGCCGTAGCTTTCGGATCGATCAATGCAGTCATCAGCCTGACAGGAATTACACCAGACATTGAACAGACAGAAAGCGGTTTTCTTTCCTGTACGATTCCGGGGGATTTGCCGGTGGATACATCTGAACGGGTTCAGCTCCTCCTTGAAGCCATGGCCATATCTTTGCAAACGATAGAACGTGATTACAAAGAATACATCAACATTACTTTTAAAAACAGGGGGTGAATCAACATGTTAAGATTGGATCTTCAATTTTTCGCATCCAAAAAAGGAGCAGGTTCCACTAAAAACGGCAGGGATTCTGAAGCGAAGCGTCTAGGTGCGAAACGTGCGGACGGCCAATTTGTATCCGGCGGTTCCATCCTTTACCGCCAACGCGGAACAAAGGTTCATCCTGGTGAGAACGTGGGCATCGGTAAAGACGATACGCTATTTGCAAAAGTTGACGGCGTTGTCCGTTTCGAACGGTTCGGCCGCAGCAAGAAAAAAGTGAGTGTCTACCCAGAAGCTCAAGAAGCATAATAAACATAAAGCTCTAACCGAAATTCCGGTTGGAGCTTTTTTGTTCAGAATACATAAAAGCAGCATCCTGCTCCATACAGTAGTGGTAATTTTGTTATAATATATAGTTAATAAGTCTAACTGAGGAGAAAAGGGATGAGTAAAAACTGGACGATTCTTGAAACGTTAAAATATACTCGCCATGACTGGTTAAACAGACTGCAGCTCATAAAAGGAAATATTTCATTGGGGAAAACGGAGCAAGCGGAACGGATCATGGATGAAATTGTAATGGAAATGCAGCAGGAGGCGATGCTCTCCAATATCGAACTCCCCCGGTTCGCCGAAAAATTATTAACACATAATTGGAATGAATATCATTTCAAGGTTGAGTATGAACTTGTCACATTGCCCAAAAAAATACGCCTGAATGATGACCTGCTTACAGAATGGACCGGCAGCTTTTTTGAACAGCTGAATAAGGCTGTTTTGCCCTTCTATGAAAATTGCTTATTTATAAAAATTGAACCAACAGACGAAATGGTACGGTTTCTTTTTGAGTTCAACGGTATAATAGAAAATGAAACGGAACTGAAAAGTTGGCTGCAGAGCCATGATCAATATCCTGATCAGGTCACTTTTGACCAAGTAGGGGAAAACGATTGGCTGATCCAGGCGTTATTTTTCAAGTGAACGGTTAGTTGGCAGATTGGAGTGTCAGAAATGTTTGTTGATCGAGTAAAAGTTTATGTCAAAGGCGGCGATGGCGGAAACGGCATGGTAGCGTTCAGGCGTGAAAAATATGAGCCAATGGGCGGTCCGGCGGGTGGAGACGGCGGAAAAGGCGCCAGCGTCATTTTCATGGTGGATGAAGGCCTGCGAACGTTGATGGATTTCCGCTACCAGCGTCATTTCAAGGCGCAGCGCGGTGAAAACGGCATGTCCAAGGGCCAGCATGGAAAAGGTGCTGATGACCTGATCATCAAGGTGCCGCCGGGAACGGTCGTAACAGATGAACAGACCGGTGAAGTCATCGCCGATTTGGTTCAAAATGGACAGAAAGCTGTCATTGCGAAAGGCGGACGGGGCGGCAGGGGGAATATCCGCTTTGCCACACCTGCAAATCCGGCACCGGAATTAGCCGAAAATGGCGAGCCAGGCCAAGAGAGGAATATTGTCCTTGAGTTGAAGCTCCTGGCGGATGTAGGGCTTGTAGGATTTCCAAACGTCGGAAAATCAACCCTTCTTTCTGTCGTCTCTGCGGCGAAGCCGAAAATTGCGGACTATCATTTTACAACAATCAAGCCTAACCTTGGCGTTGTCCAGACGGACGATGACAGAAGTTTTGTTATCGCGGATTTGCCGGGATTGATTGAAGGTGCGCATGAAGGTGTTGGCCTGGGACATCAATTCCTCCGGCATGTGGAAAGGACAAGGGTCATTGTTCATGTCATCGACATGTCAGCGGCTGAAGGCCGCGACCCGTATGAAGATTTTATGACAATTAATGAAGAGCTGAAAGAATACAATCTTCGCCTGATGGAGAGGCCTCAAATCATTGTGGCCAATAAAATGGATATGCCGGAAGCAGAAGGCAATCTCGAGAAATTCAAGGCGAAACTTCAGCAGGATTATCCCATTTATCCCATCTCGGCATTGACAAGACAGGGATTGAGGGAATTGTTGTTTGCCATAGCAGATAAGCTGGAAGAGACACCGGAATTCCCGCTTTATGAAGAGAGTGATATAGAAAAAGCAGTGAACCGTGTGGTTTACAAGCACGAAGAGGCGGAAGTTCCATTTACCATCACACGTGATCCGGATGGAAGCTTCGTAGTCGGCGGGGCGAAGGTGGAACGCTTGTTTAAAATGACAGACTTTTCGCGGGAAGAGTCCGTACGCCGATTTGCACGCCAGCTCAGATCACTTGGAGTAGACGACGCCCTTAGGGAAAGAGGGGCAAAAGACGGTGACACAGTACGATTGCTAGATTTTGAATTTGAGTTTGTCGATTAGGTCTTCTTTGCTTGGAGGGGAGTGCCTTGGGGAAAAGAGAATTTGACCATAAGTTTTTTTTGGTGAGAGAAGATGTGCTGCCGGAAGCAATGAAAAAAACTTTGGAGGCAAAGGCATTGCTTGAAAAAGGTTCGGCGGAATCCATTTGGGATGCGGTACAGCAAGTCGACTTGAGCCGAAGCGCATTTTATAAATATAAAGATACGGTTTTTCCATTCCATACGGTTGTAAAGGAAAAAATCATTTCGCTGTTTTTCTTCCTTGAAGACAAGCCGGGAGCGCTCTCCAAGCTTCTTGGAATCGTAGCGTCCTCCAAATGCAACGTGCTGACCATCCACCAGACAATCCCATTGCAAGGCAGGGCCAATGTCACCTTGTCATTGGATATTACTGAAATGAATGTGGATATGGATGAACTGCTTGCGAAATTCCGCAGACTGGAATTTGTTGCTAAAGTGGAAGTCCTTAGTTCTGGAGGGTAAATAGAAAAGCGTAAGCGCCTGCCCATCGACGTACAGACTGGAGCGGCTCCGACGAGATAAAGGAAACACAACGACGAAGGCAGGCTCAAGCAGCGACGTCCTGTCGCTTCGCCTGTACTAGCACATCCTGTACGTCGCTGGACAATGAGAAAAGCGAAGGCCGCCTGTTCATCGGCGACAAGCGCTGGCCGCCTCCAAGCGCCACATCCTGTGGCGTCGGTGGCACTAGGACTTCCTGTCCGTCGGAGGTCCAGGCAGTGAAGTCGTTTTTCAGACTTCATTGGCTGGACTGAAGCGACCTTGAGCTGATGGCGGCCGGAGCTGGACAGTAGAAAAGCGAAAAACCAATAAAAAGCGGGACACCTCTTCAGGAGGCGATCCCGCTTTTTAATTTTCCTCTGCCAAAATGCCGGCTTCATGAAGGGCTTTTTCCGCATTCAATATCATTTGTTCATCGGGTGCAGTTAAAGTATGCAAATGCAAACCTGAAGTCAATTCCAACAGAAGGGAAGCATTCGTTTTACGGATACTTTTCAAAAAAGCTTGGACATCCTTTCTGTTCGAAACCATGATAGAAGCGGTCAAATCCCCGTACACGGGATGCTCCACAGTAACATCCTTAACCGTCACCCCATGGTCAACGATGATATTCAGCTCTTGTTCCGCCTGGCTCCGGTCATGCCGGCAGGCAATGATTCTTTCTGCGAGCCCTTGGTTTCCGATCCGCATATATAAATACCCCTGGCTTGTGGCAATAATCGGCTCGTTCCGTGCTTTCAATAAAGTGATGTCTCCCACAATCACCTGGCGGCTCACATTGGACTTCTCAGCCAAGGCTGTGCCAGTGACAGGACCGGAGCTGTTTTTTAAGTAGTTCAGGATCCATTCCCTTCTGTCTTCTCCCAGCAGCTTCTTTTCTTTTTCTTTATTCATGCGCCTGTGTCCTCCGTTCAAATTCTTTATTAAATAGTAGCATATTTGTTCTCCTGCATAAATAAACTTCCACTTTCATATGTATTTTTGAGAAGATGAATAACAATTTGCCCAATAAATCATACACTATATGGACTCATGCCTGAGGAGGGGAAACAAGTGAAAATCCACATCGTGCAGAAGGGGGATACTCTGTGGAAAATCGCCAAAAAGTATGGCGTTGATTTCGAAGAGCTAAAAAAGATGAACGCGCAATTGTCAAACCCGGATATGATCATGCCCGGTATGAAAATAAAAGTTCCGGCCAGTGGGACACATGTAAAAAAACAAAAGCCCCATGTGCCGCACGGAGGTCATAAAGAAATGCCAAAAGAGCACCATCATCATCCCCCAAAAGTTCACAAGGAAGTGAAAAAAGAAGTCATAAAAAAAGAAGTGCCGCAAAAAATCTACCAGCCGGTCATGCCGCAGCCGCTCCCTGAAATTGATATAAGCAACTACTATATGATGAATATGAATCAAATGCAAGCACAGGTGCAGCAGCAAAAAGAAGTGGAAGTAAAAGAGGAAGTCCCTGAAATGGAAGTAATGCCCATGCCCATGCCCATGCCTATACAAGGAGGTTGTCCGCCGATGTATCCACAATATTGCTGTCCGCCGCCGGTGATGCCAGTTTGCGATCCATGCTATCCTTATCCCATGATGCCCCAGGTGCAGGGGATGATGGGATATCCGCAGATGCCAATGGGCGGGTATATGCCCCAAATGCCGATGTATAGCCAAATGCCAGCAGTCATGCCGGCTGCAGAATATGGGGTAATGCCACAGCACTGGGGAGATGAATCGTCCAGTTCATCATCAATGGAGTACCACCACCATCACCATGGGCACCATCATCATGGACACCACCACCATGGACACCATCATCCCCATATGGCAGAGGAAATAGATGATCCGCCGCCATATACCGGGATGCCTATGCAGGGGTGGTCCCAGCCTTATGGAGGATACCCGATGGCGCCGGCTTATCCGCAAGGGCAGCAAATGGGAATGCCATACGGAACCTATGGCCAGCAGCCTCTTTACGAACAGCCTATGGGAGAAGGTGCCCCTTACCCTATGATGCCAAGGGCTGACGAAGAAGAAGAAGATGACTAAAATATTTAATCAAAGGAGAGACGGACTCAATTCCCGTCTCCTTCTTTATGTCAAAAGAAGAACTGGAATTAATTTCGAAAAAATTTCCATGATCAAAAAAGGGGTTTGGATTGCATCATCCGCAAAAGAAAGCTGGATCATCAAAGAATTCCCTAACCCCGGCAAATTGAATCAACAAATTTTATTGATAAAGACATTATGGGAGCACGGATTCAACAATACCTATAAATTTCACCGCATTCATGAGGAGGGGCCATGTTATTTTGAAGGCAGGTGTCTCGGGATTTTACAGTATATTGAACCTTTCAACGATCAGCCGTTTTATTATGACAGCGCCGGTAACCGCAAAGACGCCCTGGCACTTTTATGCCGATATCATTCCATTTCCTCAAAATGTGTACCCAGGCTGAAAGATAAATTGATTACATTCAATTTATTGGATAAATGGGAGAAAAGACTTGAAAGATTTAAAAGAAACTCTGATTTTTTCAAAGAATTGTCCGTATATCCCTATTTGGAAAAATATACTTTGTTAGGTGAGGGTGCCCTTCAGATTATGCAGGCCCATAAAGACTATTTCTCCATGGAACCGCACTGTATATTGCATGGGGACCTGGCCCATCATAATTTTATTCGGAAAGCCGACGGCAGCCTTTGTATGATTGATTTTGATCTTGCGAGCATCGGCCCCAAACAGATTGACATCCTCCAATATTGCAACCGTATATTGCCTGAAATCAGCTGGTCGCCGCCTCGGCTGTTTTCCGAAGGGGATGCCATCAGCCAATATAAAAAAGACATTCCTTTCCTGGCTGCACTTTTATATCCGGCTGATATTTTTAGAGAGTGGAATTATTTCATCAGTTATGATAAAAAGAGGCAGAAAAAACAATGGAAGCACCTGAAGGATATAACATTCCGGCAATTCGAAAAAAGAATGGGATTCTCTAAATGGATCGTTGATCAAATTGAAGGCGGTCCGCCTTAAACACTTGGAATTTTTCTCATTTGCTAACCCGCTCCTTTTCAATATATGATATGATAGAAGCGCTTGTAAGAGGGAGGATTTCAAATGGCTGGACATTCCAAGTGGAAAAACATTCAAAACAGGAAAAATGCCCAAGATGCAAAGCGGGGTAAAGTATTCCAAAAACTTGCCAAAGAAATTTATGTAGCTGCAAAAAGCGGCGGAGGAGATCCGGACACGAACCCTGGGCTTCGTCTTGTAATTGAAAAAGCAAAGTCGGCAAACATGCCTAACGATAACATTAAAAGGGCTATTGATAAAGCAGCCGGCAATCAGGACGCGGAACATTATGAAGAAATTATATATGAAGGGTACGGCCCCGGCGGTGCAGCCGTCATGGTATCGTGCCTGACCGATAATAAAAACCGGACTGCTTCCAACGTCCGCCATGCTTTTACGAAAAATGGGGGAAACCTTGGTGAATCCGGCTGCGTTTCCTATCTGTTCGACCGGAAAGGCTATCTCGCGATCGAAAGAAGCGGCTTTGATGCCGATGAAGATGAATTGCTGCTTCAGGCCATTGAAGCCGGTGCAGAAGATATGGAAACAAGTGAGGAAGTTTTTGAAATTTATACGGAGCCGGAAAATTTCATGGCTGTAAAAGAAAGCCTCGAAAATGAGGGATTTGAATTTGCGACAGCGGAAGTTACAATGGTGCCGCAAACAGACGCTGAGTTAGACGAAGAACAACAGGAGAAGTTGGAAAAACTCATCGATATGCTCGAAGACGACGATGACGTCCAGGACGTCTACCATAACTAAAAAAGCTTTTCCAAAAGATGTGAAATCTTTTGGAAAAGCTTTTTTTAATGGATATTCATGTAAAAGAAAGGCCACACTAAAACCATGTTTAGAATCTATAGGCTGTAGAGGTGATCTCAGATGAGAGCCGCATTAGTGTTCATTCTTTTACTCGGCTTACTTGTCGGCAAGGCTGTTCAAGAACACGATCAAGTACAGGCAATGCAATTATCGAATGAGGCCCCTGCTGTTGCTGAACAGCCCCTGGAACTGACTGTCCATTTGAAAAGGGTTTACTTGGATGGCGAGGAAAGTGAAGAGGTTGTAAAAGAATTGGTATTTGCATTGGAAGACTTTTGGGCGAAGTATGAGTCGTGGCAGCTGGTCGACATGGATGAAGACCGCCTTATTTTTAAAAAGAAGGTCGATGATATTTCACCTTTATTAAAAATGAATGGTTATTTCGGTATTACGAATGACGGGACATTGTCCATTTTTAACGGAAAGCCCGAAGAATCGGATGTCATCCAGTCATTTTTTCAAATTGATGTAAAGAAGCTTGAGAGCAGCCAGCATATGAGGTTAATGCAGGGGATTCCGGTCAAATCAAAAGAGGAATACGCCAAGGTTGTCGAGAGCATGAAAAAATATTCCATCAAAAAAGCGAAATAATATAAAAGGCCGGGAACCTGTCGGAATCCCGGCCTTCCCTGATTCACGCGCTTGTTTGCCGGTAAAAAGAATGGCACAATAGGGGATAGAATAATAGACAAAGGGAGAAAGTCACCGGATGAAAATTGTATCATGGAACGTGAATGGCCTTAGGGCATGCGTACGCAAGGGGTTCCTGGATTACTTCAACCAAGTGAATGCAGATATTTTTTGCATACAGGAAACGAAGCTCCAAGAAGGCCAAATAGATTTGGAGCTGGAAGGATACCACCAATATTGGAATTATGCGGTCAAGAAAGGCTACTCCGGAACGGCAGTTTTTACAAAATATGAACCGCTGTCCGTCATGTATGGCGTTGGGGATTCTGATTGTGAAGAAGAAGGCCGGATTATTACGCTGGAATTTGACCAGTTTTATTTGGTGAATGTATATACGCCAAATGCCCAAAGGGATCTGGCGCGTTTAGGCTATCGTCTGGAATGGGAAGACCGCATGCTTTCATATTTGAAAGAATTGGACCGGAAAAAGCCTATTATTTTATGCGGGGACCTGAATGTGGCCCATCAAGATATCGATTTGAAAAATTACAAGTCAAACAGGGGCAATTCGGGGTTTACGGACGAGGAGCGGGGAAAGTTTTCCGCGCTGCTGGAAAATGGTTTTGTTGATGCTTACCGCCATTTTTACCCGGACAGGGAAGGGGCCTACACTTGGTGGTCCTACATGAACAAAGTGAGGGAAAGGAATATCGGCTGGCGGATCGATTATTTTATAGTATCTGAAAGGTTCAAGGGCGGGCTGAAAGATGCACATATTCATTGTGATGTAATGGGAAGCGACCATTGTCCGGTTGCTTTGGAGATCGATCTATAGGGGGCAGGCCCTCTTTATTGTATTAAAGAGGGCCTGGCCCCATGTGTTTTTTGATGTATCTCTTTTTGCCGATAAAATTGACTATAAACACGCTGGAGATGGCAATTGCGCCGCCGATCAGCGACAGTGAGCTCGGCCATTCGCTTAGCCAGAACCAGGCAATCATAATGGCGAGGACCGGCTCAAGGTACAGCATGCTTGAAAGCGTCGTTGTATTGCCGGCTGAAAGTGCAATGGCCCATGTGGCGTAAGCGATGGCAGCCGGGAAAATTCCGACGTATAGAGCGGAAATATGGGCAACGGTAGACGCTCCCTGGATGTTTTCCCATAATCCCGGTAAGAAAATAAGCAACGGCAGGGTCCCTGCCCAAGTAAAATAGGCCGTCAAATCAATCGGATTATATCGTTCCAATAAAGGTTTTTGAAAGACAAAAAAGATGGAAGTGCCAATAGTGGCGATTAAAATGTAAATGGTTCCTTTTGAAATGGTAAATGATGCACCCGATGATCCGATGGTGATTAACACGATTCCAATAAAGCCAATGCCCATACCAATCCAGCCCAGCAGGTCCATCCTCTCTTTGAGGACAATCATAGCTATAATGGAAGTGAATACGGGAGCAGAGCCGACAATCATGCTGGCCGTTCCGGCGGAAACTGTCTGTACCCCGAACGTAAGCCCAATTTGGTAAACACTGATTCCCATCAATCCGAGAAATATGATCCTGGCAATGTCTTTTTTTCGAGGAATACGCATATGTACCCCGGGCCATAAGGCATATAAGAGAAAAACTCCGGAGGCAATTAAAAACCTGAGAAGAACAAGGTGAGCAGCGGTGTAACCTCCAAGCAGGCTGGCCCGAACCCCTGCAAACCCCGATGACCATATGATGATGGTGATGACAGCCATCCAAAATGCTTTTTTATTCATACATATTCCCCCAATGGCAAAATCCAGTATAAAAGCATAATTATAACTTGAACGATCATATTGATTTTACCATTGACCGAAAAAAAAGGAATATAGTTTATAAAAGCATAATTATAACTTGAACGATCATATTGATTTTACCATTGACCGAAAAAAAAGGAA
>NZ_VEKZ01000011.1:0-6715 GCF_007681465.1 Siminovitchia fortis | reverse complement strand
AATATAGTATGATATTCATGTTTCACTTTTATTCTGAATGGAAAGGAGCATTGAAAGGTTTTTAAAAAAAGCGCCCGAACTGGTGAATGTACTTGAAATAGCAGATCGCCAGTTGACGAGGAGGAGGTTTATCGAACGTTCGGCGGATACCTCCCGGCTGCGGCACACAGTCGAATTTTCTTTCGTAAATCATGCGAGGCGACTCGATGGACAAAGGAAAGGAAATGTGCCCGATAGAAATGGAGATCGAAAAAGAGGGCAAGTGTGCCCTCGCGCTGCTTGCCCTCACTCACAGGAGGAAAAAAGATGTGCGGAATTACCGGTTATATCGGAATAAATGATGCGAAGGAAATATTGTTGAAAGGCCTGGAAAAGCTTGAATATCGCGGCTATGATTCGGCCGGAATTGCTCTCGGAAATCAAGAGGGCCCCCATATTTTTAAAGAAAAAGGGCGTATTGCCGATCTGCGGGCAGTGGTGGACGAAAAAATAACGGCCAGAGCGGGAATCGGACATACACGCTGGGCTACGCACGGTGCGCCCAGTAAAGCGAATGCCCATCCGCATCAAAGTGCTTCAGGGCGTTTTACGCTCGTTCATAATGGAGTCATCGAAAACGAATCGGAGCTTAGGGCGGAATATTTACAAGATGTGAAATTCAACAGTGATACAGACACGGAAGTGATCGTTCAACTTGTGGAGAAGTTTGCGAAAGACATGGAGACGGAAGAAGCTTTCACGAAAACCCTCCGCCTGCTGAAAGGATCCTATGCAATCGCGATGCTGGATGCGGAAATGCCTGATACGATATTTGCAGCAAAGAATAAAAGCCCGCTGTTGATCGGCGTCGGAGAAGGCTTTCATGTCGTGGCAAGTGATGCCACGGCGATGATTCAAATTACGGATCAATTTATTGAGCTGATGGATAAAGAAGTTGTTATTGTAAAAAAAGACCGGGCAGACATTTACAATTTGCAGGGCGATAGTCTAATCAGGGAGCCATACAAAGCAGAACTGGACGCAACGGATATCGAAAAAGGAACGTATCCGCATTTTATGCTGAAAGAGATTGACGAACAGCCGCTCGTCATGAGGAAGATCATCCAAGCGTATCAGAATGCAGATGGCGACCTTGAGATCGACAGCGATATTAAACAAGCCATGGCGGCTGCAGACCGGATTTATATTGTAGCCTGCGGAACAAGCTACCATGCGGGATTGGTTGGAAAGCAGCTGATTGAAAAGATGGCGGGAATTCCGGTGGAAGTGCATCTCGCCAGCGAATTTGGCTATAACATGCCTTTGCTTTCAGAAAAACCATTATTTATCTTCATTTCCCAGAGCGGGGAAACAGCGGACAGCAGAGCCGTATTGGTAAAAGTGAAAGAAATGGGTTATCGTGCTTTAACGATTACGAATGTTCCCGGCTCGACGCTTTCAAGAGAAGCGGATTACACAATGCTGCTGCATGCGGGACCAGAAATCGCCGTCGCGTCAACGAAGGCATACACAGCACAGATTGCTGTATTAGCGATCTTGGCATCCGTTTCGGGCGCTGCCACAGGCGGTTTGGCCGAACTTGATTTGGTAAAAGAACTCGGCATCGCTGCCAATGCAATGGAAACTTTATGTGATGCAAAAGAAGAATTCGAGCAGATTGCAGCGGAATACTTGCCTTCGGCCATCAACTGCTTTTTCATCGGCCGCTCCATCGACCATTTTATCGGATTGGAAGGTGCGTTGAAGCTGAAAGAAATATCCTATATACAGGCAGAGGGATTCGCCGGTGGAGAACTGAAGCATGGCACTATTGCATTGATTGAGGAACAAACGCCTGTCATAGCGCTCGCGACGCAGGCTGGAGTCAATGGAAGCATCAGGGCAAACGTGAAGGAAGTCGCTGCGCGCGGCGCGAGCACTTGCATCATTTCCATGCAAGGCCTTGAATCAGAGGGAGACCGCTTCGTACTGCCGGCAGTCCATGAATTGCTCACACCGCTGGTCTCAGTCATCCCACTGCAGCTGATTGCCTACTATGCGGCGCTACACCGCGGGTGTGACGTTGATAAGCCGAGGAATTTGGCAAAGAGCGTGACGGTGGAGTGATGGATGAGGTGATTTAACGGCATCTGTGGCTTTAAAATAAAGTTGCGATGTTTAAAACAAAGTCACGATGTTTATAAAATAGATGCGAAGTTATACCCCTTTGGATATGATTGTCTAAAGGGGTGTTTTTGTGGCGAAAAGAAAAAGAACATCTAAAGTCGATAAGTGGAGTTACAAACAATTCAAACAAAATGGATGTCTTTTTTGTATAAGATTTCAAAGCCACATCAACTTTTAAATTGACACAAATCAAAACATGTGCTTTAATGTTTTTATACTGAATAGTCGGTATAAAAAAGGGGGGATTGTCAAGTGAACAAAAAACAGCATATGTCTGAGCATACAAAAGCGCTAATTGCGTCTAAAGCCGCCGAACTTTTTTCGCAAAAAGGGTATAAAGCCACAACAATGGATGATATATGCGTAGCTACAGGAATGAGCAAAGGCAGTGTATATTATCACTTTAAGAGCAAAGAAGTTTTATTTCTTTATCTTTTGGAAGGAAATCAACAGGAACAACAGGAGAAATGGGAACAAGCGATAGCGAATGTGAGTTCAGCAAGACAAAAACTTTATTTGCTGGCAGAACAATATGCAGAGATGGTTCAGGCGCCTCTGGCGATTGAAGAATTTTTAGGTACTCAGCAAAACAGTCAAGTATACGAAAAGTTATCGGCTTTGAGACGTAGCGGAATTCCAACGATAGAGAAAATCGTGGAGGAAGGAATGGAAAACGGAGAATTTCTTAAGGATGACCCTGTACAATTGGCGAATATTATCGGCGGTATTTTGGACGGTTTGGATTTATCCGCTGATGGATTGAGCTTGGAGCAAAGAAAGGCCATCTATCGGAAGGGGGTAACGATTATACTAAAAGGAATTGAAAATGCATGATGAAGTATATTACTAATGCCCAATATGTTTTGGGCTGTCATATTTTATACCGAATAGTCGGTATAAGAAGAACAAATGAAATTACATTTGTCTATTTTTGGCAATTGGCATCATTATATGCAGCTGATATTTATTAGGTGAGAGGAGAGGAATGGATTGAAAAGTGAGAGTGAAGGAACGGCTCCAAAAGCGAATTGGAGAACGTTTTTACAACTGATTGCAAAAACAAAATTACCGAAAATAGTCATAGTCTTGGCTGTTATACTAAGCTTTTTTGAAACAGCAGGTGCTTTGATTGTGCCCTTATTTACCGGTACATTAGTTGATCATTTAGCTAGAAATACTCTGAATGGGATGCTTATTTTTATGCTAATTGGCGTGTTCATCTTACAGGCAGCTGCTGGTGGGTTATCATACTATTTGATGAGTTACATGGGTGAATTAGTCGTGGCGAATATGAGAAAGAGATTGTGGAAACGAGTGCTTCACTTGCCGATTTCTTATTTCGATTTGAACTCCTCCGGGGAAACGATGAGTCGGATCAACCATGATACGGAGACAGTCAAGGGACTGATTAAGGACCACTTGATTTCATTTGTTTCTGGAGTAATTACGATCATTGGGGCAGCAGTAATTCTGTTTATATTGGATTGGCGAATGCTACTGATCATGCTTATCGTTGCTCCAGTCTCAATTGTCATTTTGATGCCAGTAGGAGGGAAAATGAATAAGACTGCCCGAGGTATGCAGGATCAGATGGCACGTTTTACAGCAAGCATGTCCCGTGTACTTAGTGATATCCGTCTTGTCAAAGCATACAATGCGGAATCTGATGAAGAAAGGCGGGGTACTGACGCAATTGATGGCCTATTCCGGTTCGGTTTAAGTCAAGCCAAAATAATGGCCATCATCGGTCCACTTATGGGACTGGTCACAATGGCAGTACTGGTCGTTTTAATTGGTTACGGCGGTGCCCGTGTTGCATCAAACACCTTATCAGCTGGTACTTTGGTGGCAATGATTCTTTACATGTTTCAAATCGTCTTCCCATTTACCCAACTAGTCTCGTTTTTTACTGAATTTCAAAAAGCGATGGGTGCAACAGAACGGGTGCAGCATATTCTTGTTCGGCCTCCTGAAGCAATGAATCATACAAATGTGAAAAAAATCGTTTTACCTGAGGGGGATAAAGATATTCATTTTCGGAACATATCATTTCGTTATCCATCGGATGAACGAAATGACATGAGGGAGAACAAATCACAGATACAGAAAATTGGGTCTGAGGAGGGAGAAAAGGAACTCGTCCTATCTGGGGTAAACTTTTCGATTCCAGCTGGAACTATGACAGCTATCGTCGGTCCCAGTGGCAGTGGAAAATCGACTATGTTTGCCCTGCTAGAACAATTTTATTGGCCAAACCAAGGAGACATTCTCTTTGGAGATATGTCGATCCGTGACTTTGAACTTACAACTTGGCGAGATCAGATCGGATATGTCTCCCAGGAAAGTCCACTTATGGATGGAAGTATTCGCGACAACATATGTTACGGATTGGCGGATGTCACAGAGGAAAGGATTCGCATGGCTGCAGAAATGGCCTATGCAGCGGACTTCATAAACGAACTTCCGGAAGGGTATGAGACACAGGTTGGAGAGAGAGGTATCAAACTGTCTGGTGGACAAAGGCAGCGAATTGCCATTGCTCGTGCTTTAATCCGCAATCCAAAAATTTTACTGTTGGACGAGGCGACTTCCAGTTTGGATAGTGATTCTGAGCACAAGATTCAGCAAGCACTGCAATCATTAATGGCTGGACGGACTACACTGGCCATAGCTCACCGGTTATCTACTGTAGTCAATGCGTCTCAAATCATCGTTCTTGAAAAAGGAAGGATTACGGGTATCGGCACTCATTCTGATTTAATTGAAACACATACGTTGTACCGTAGATTGGCAGAACAGCAGTTTCGAAAAGGGGATAAAGATATAGCAACACCTTAGTAATCGAAAGCTGGCGAATACTTCATAATCTCAACATTAGCTTGTTGAAGAGTGATGAACCGTGAATTTAGTTCATTTTATATGAGGTAGAGGGCGCCAGGCTACGATATACCTCTGGATTTGTCTTTTTTGTTAATCTTATTAAACTCCATTATGTTACTCCACGATCTGGCCATATAGTGGAGCAACACAGTTATGAGATCATGCTAAAATTAGGAAGATATTGTGAAGAAATGTGCTTAAAGTAATAGGCAGGATTATTGAATAAGCAAGGGGTGGGTTTTATTAAGGTAGATATTTCTAAATCGTAAAGTTCTGGCAGGTCAAACAGGCTTTCTTGTTGAAACTTAGAAATATGAAATTCATTAAATTGGAGAAAAAAACGATGGCAGAAGTTTTGTTGTTACACCATGTTTTAGGCCGAACGAAGGGGATTGAAGCAATCGCCGATCAATTGAGAGATGCGGGGCATACTGTGCACGTGCCAGATTTATTTGACGGCCGCATATTTTCCTCGCAGGACGAAGGCTCGGTATTTGTGAAGGAAATCGGATTTGAAGAAGTGACGGCGCGCGGCGTTCGGGCAGCCAGTGAGCTTTCACGCGATATCGTCTATGCTGGTTTTTCACTCGGTGTCCCGGCAGCACAGCAGCTCGCTCAAACTCGTGAAGGCGCTAGAGGCGCACTGTTTTTTCATGCCTGTCTCCCGACCTCGGCGTTCGAATCTCAGTGGCCGGCTGACTTGCCTGTGCAAATTCACGCCATGAGTGCAGATCCTTTTTTCGTTGAAGATGGCGACATCAACGCGGCCCGTGAGCTTGTGGCGTCGGCCAATCACGCTGAACTTTTTCTGTACGAAGGCAAGGAACATCTCTTCACCGACAGCAGTTTACCGTCTTACGATGCTGACGCGACGAAACTTGTGATCAAGCGGGTTCTCGACTTTCTCGCATAGTTGTTAACGAAAAAATTTTCAGCAGCTGGGACATAACTATACCAAAATAGTAAGAAAAGCGCGGAGCGCCTGTTTAAAAACGTAGCGACTGGAGCAAAAAATCAACTGAGATAATGTAATAACGGTGAGCTTGCGAACTAATGATGACTTATCGTAGGGCGAGTTGTGAAGTCGCCCAGTTTTTGGCGCTTAGAGCTGGATCAGGAAGCGCCACTTTTGCTTTTTTATCTTTTAAAAAGGGTAGCTTCATATTCCCCCCCTAATTTCTTTAGAAAATAATTTTGTTTTTGCTAACTCCATATCGCTACTACGCTATAAGAGTGTTATTTAAAGCTTGTTTGGAGTGGTCTAAAAATCAAAATGCAACATCATTAGATTTAAGCGTCTGGGAGTTCAACAAGAAAGCCATTTCTTTTTATGAAAGTTTTGGAATGGAAACAATCAGTAGAAAAATGACTTTGCGAATTGAGTAATCACAATTTATTAAATTAAAGATTTTCTACTAGTTTGTGAAAAAGTGTACTTAAAGTAACAGGTGCTTTACTTCAAGAACAAACTTCAACAATCTGGCGCGTTTGTGGAACAACACAGTTGGAAAATGATCAAACTTTTTTATAAAAGTTGTATAGTATTTCACAAAGAAAGAATCCGTTTTAATCAATCTTTTTTCAAAACGGGTTCTTTTAATTTAACCCTTAATCCGTGACTAAATTTATCTAAAAACCATCCGAAAGCTAGTGAAATCAAGTATAATAC
>NZ_VEKZ01000119.1:0-2444 GCF_007681465.1 Siminovitchia fortis | reverse complement strand
TGTATTTCGCAAGTGAAAAGTGAACCATTTCGCAACTTAATTTTGAACCACTGATGCTGTTTCACTTTTGAGCCATTCTTCCGTTTCTCTCATCCTAAAAGACGGTCCATTCATGTTTAAAACATGAGATTTATGGGTCAGTCGATCCGTTAGTGCTGCCGTTAAAACTTGGTCTTGGAAAATCTCATTCCACTTTATAAAAGGAAGATTACTGGTGATAATCGTTGATTTCCTGCCCGCTCTAAGAGAAAGATGTGTAAACAATAATTCTGCACCTTCTTTATCAAATGAGATATATCCAAGTTCATCGATGATGACTAAATCATACTTTTCAAATTTTAATTCAAACGAACGAAGAGTTCTTTCTGATCGACATTCCTTGAGTTGATTAATTAAGGATGGAACTGTTGCGAAAAACACCCTGTATCCAGTTAGACATGCCTCCATTCCTAGGCCAATTGAAATATGCGTTTTCCCTGTTCCAGGTGATCCCGTTAATATAACGTTTTGTCCTTCTTTTATAAAATCCAAAGTCTTTAAATGGTTTAATTTTGATTTTGCTTGTTCCGGTAACGCATCCATCAATAATTCATCTAATAGCTTCTTTTGAGGGAAATTTGCTGCGCGAATCCGATTTTGTTTAGCACGTACGAAACGATCGCTCTTTTCCTGTACAAGCACTTGATGCAATATATCAAATGCTTGTTTAGGGTGCTTGAATTCCGTTTCTTCTTGAACCATTTTTCGGATACTTGGTAATCGCAGTTCTTTACATAATTGAACCACTTGCTCTTTGGTATTCATGAGGAGGCTACCTCCTTTAGCTGACCAAACATTTTTGTATAAGCTATCATATTACTTTCCGATTGATTGATTGTATCATCGCGTCTAGTAGTGGCACTTTCCGTCGGAAGTGATTGTTCACAGATAAACAGAATCCTTTCTGTTGAAACATAATCTAGACGAATGTTTTCTAGGTCTTTAATGGCCTCAAGGACTTGGTTAAGATTATCATTTTCTTTCACATAAAGAAGTAATTCTAGAAATTCTTTCTCTTTTCCTATATAATGCTGGTAGTAAATATTTTTAATTTGTGTTGGTGCCTGCCTCAAACATTCACTTTGAGCAATGGCGCCTTTTTTTCTTTGAAAGGTCTTTAGGAAGTGATTAATGTCCATAACCCATTGATGTACACCCCAATTCCTAATGTGCATAGCCTCCAACTGGCCATCAATAAACAACTTTATATTTTTTGCACCTACCTTTGCTTTTATGTATTTTCCAACGTTTCCTTCCGGAACAGAGTAATGATTCTGATTAATCACTACTGTGCTGTATTTATCAACACGAACCTCCACCATATCCGATGCATCAAAAGGAGTAATTGCTGGACTTGAAATTACTGCTTCATTTTTCATTAGTTCGTGATGCTTTGCCTTATGTTCATAATGATTTCTATTATTTATTCTCTCTAAGGTTGTTAATAAGTGTACTTCAGCCTCTTTTAAATTATTAAAAGAATGGATTGTTGAAAATGCCTTTCTACGAATGAATTCAACACTCCTTTCCACATGGCCTTTCTCATTTCCTTTTCGAGGTTGGCACAGTCGAATATCGAATTGGTAATAATTTGACAGATTAATCATGCTGTCCGTGATCTTTCTCTCAGTACCGATAAATGCTTTAACAACAGTCCTCATGTTGTCATATGTAAACACCTTCGGAATAAATCCCACATGATTAATGAATTCAACATGAACATCCAGCACACATATCATTGATTGTGATTCATAAATTTTGGCAAACCTATAATTGCTATAGGGTAATGTAAAAACCGCAAGGTTGTATGTTTTGAAGGCACCGTCAATTTCCAGCTTCAATTCTCCCCAATCAAATTCCGCCTCATGACCTGGTTCACAATGTCTACGAATGAATACCTCTTTAGTTTTAGCAGTTTCACTATTGACAAAGTTCCGTACAGTTGTATAACTTATAATAAATCCAGCATCTAGTAATTCCTCATGCATATCTATCATTTTCATTTGCTGCTTTTTCATATAATGATTTTTCTTCCATACATTTGCTTTTATGTAACCACGTAATATGCCTTTGATTTCTTCCGTTAATACTTTCTTTTTCCCCTTTCTTTTTTTGTAAGACGGCTGTTTCATGACTTCCTCAGTAATTGGTAAGTCATTCACATCCTCATGTCTGCCCTTTTCATATTGCTTAATATATTTACGTACAGTATTCCTTGCTTTTTTAGTTCTTTTTGAAATCTCTCTTTCACTGACCCCCTCCAAATATAATTTAATAATTGTCTGTTTCTCTTTCAATGTAATCACTCCAGTTAGTCCCCCTAACGATATCGCTAGGGTTATTTTCTATTGAAGTGGTTCAATTTTCAAGTGCGATTGTGGTTCATTTTTAGATTACCATATACA